>CALKYB010000020.1 GCA_938003565.1 uncultured bacterium | reverse complement strand
CTAAGGTGTCGAAACTACTCTGTCTATGAGTAATTCATTTTACAAGAGCTGTGCTATAGTGCAAGAGTGCCAGTATGAAAATTATAACCAAATTTAAGCCGCTTGGCCCTTATCTGATTGCAATGTCTTGTTTGTTTTCTTTTGATTCCTTTGCTGATGTCCTTCGGTATAAGGATAAGCAAGGACGCAGCCACTATGTTAACTCTGTGGAAATGGTTCCTGAGCGGTATAGGGATCAACTAGAAAACCAATCTCCCTTACCCAGTATTAGTAAATCCGAGTCCGTAGAATTTGATGGGGTTCCAGCTGCCCAATCTTCAAAAAAGAAAGTTGAAATTTTTGTGACCTCCTGGTGTGGTTACTGTCGGCGCATGGAGGCTTTTTTGAAGGCCAATAACGTTGATTTTGTTAAGACTGATATCGAAAAGGATACAGCTGGGATGATGAGGTACGTTGAATTGTTTGGATCTGGAGGCGGTGTCCCTGGATTTAGCTATGGAAAAGAAAAATTTCTTGGTTTTGATAAAGCTCGAATATCTAAAATTTTGGGTCTGAAATCTAAGAAAAGCGCTGGAGTGTCTTCTGCAATGAAGATTTCTACTCAGGCAACAAATCCAACTTCATTATTTATATAAAAGTTGCATTTCCCGATGTTGGTAATTGAGAATCTTGAAAAAAGTAGCTTAAGGTAGCCGAAACTTCACTTGGTCGTAGGTGGGTGTCGTAGTGTTGATTGGCGATGCCAATCTTTGAAATTTGCTAGTTTTACAATCCCCCCTCCACTTCTCTTCTTATTATTGGCGTCCTAAGGGACATGAAAAATTTGCACTGTGGCAAGCCCGTAAAGTTTTTAGTGCCTAAGTGGTTGATTTGTTTTAGTAGGTGATACTGAAGTTTTGAAACATGAATCTTGAGTTATAACCTAAAAATGCGGAGTTTCCCCCATGCGGAGTTTTCAAGCCCATAGTTTGATACGTACTTGCGTTATTTGTTTGGTTTCTCTTCTTCCCTCCGTTGCTTTTTCGGCGCCCCCCGTGGTCGATACGACTATCTCGGTCGAGAAGACAGGAAGCGAGCCTTTTGACGCAGTTACTTGGGACGGGTCTCTTCCTACCGCCGGTTTTGATGCGGATGAGGACAACGACGTTGTTCGCCTGCAGGATTCGCTCACCTACAAGGTAGAAGTTTCAGTCAATGATTCAGATGTGAGTGAGCTTACGGCAAGGGTTCAGCTTGATAAGAAACAAGCCTGGATTGAACTACCGACAGGTTGTTTGGATGCTACGACGATTCCTGCTGTGACTGTTAATCCTTCGACTATTTCTCCAGATGGAAGAGAGCTCTTTTGTAATTTGGGGCCAGCCATTGAAGGAACAACTAGGGTGATTTTCCCTGCCGCGCGAGCTAAGGGAGCCAGTTACGATGGTACGGAGATAACGCTTAATGATGACCGGATAGAGGCTTCGGTTACGGCAGAAGCAACTGGTGCTGATGGTCCTGCTGTGCCCGCAGTTGATGGCCCTACTAATACTATTGTTACCGCAAATTTTAGAATCGACACTAATAAAAACTATGCAATTCCAGATGCAGATATAGATGGGGATGGAAGTCTAGATGTTATATATGTCGCGCCCTCCAAGACAGGACCTCCTTCGAACCCAGTTGCTGGGTCCGTGATGGAGTATATTGTCGAAGTTCGATACTTGCCTGGTTCAATGATAATGGATTCAGATGAATCTACTTTTGAAGTCGATATAGATCTTTTCGACTATTTCACAGACAACAATATTAATAACAATACTTCAGGCACAGGAGGCAATCTTTCAACTGGAGGAATATTATATGACTGGGATCCTTCGATGCCAGGGTGTGAGCTTTTAGGCGACCATGGTCTGAATGCAACGATTGCCTGTGCGCAAAATAATATCGCAGGAGACTTCACAGGTCCATCGTATGCGCCAGATGGGATCGACGATCCTAATATAGAAATTGATTTGAATCGTATTGATGTGAGGGATCCGGACTCCGACGGGAATCTTCTAAGGTTTAAGATTAACATTTGGTTTGATAGGGCCAACGATATTGCCAATCATCAGTTTTGCCCGACTTGTGTCAATACAGTGTTAAATTCGGTGGGGGTGTATAACGCTGGGACTATAGAAGGTTTCAATCCGATTTCGACTGAAGATGCTGGTGGTAACAATTTGCTAAATTACAATGGCCCTCCGGGAGAGCCTTTCCCTAATGATGTAGACTACCCATTGCAATACGCGATTTCTGGTAGCTGGAGTGCTTACAAAAGTTTTAGCGGTTTATTTCCCTTTGCTTTGCGTAAAGAACCAGATCAGTTTGCCTCTCCCGGGCAGACAGTTCCTTATCTTATAAATATTTATGATTATCGAAAGATTGACGGCGGTCTGAGCCAGGTTTGTGATAAAATTGACACTAGCGTCTTTGAGTATGTCGGAGATGCCGGTCCGTTTAGAGCGGAGTTAAACTATGGTTGGAATAATACACCTTATAACCCGACTATGGTTTCCTATCAACCAACGACAATCTATGCAGACGGAGCACCATATACAGAAATACTTTACTCTACTGAGCCCCATCCAACTTTGGCGGAGCTTCGTGATGATGAATGTGACGATGATGTCGATGGTGTAAACGGTGTAAACATAGTCGATGCTTCCGGAGTGCCATCTAATCCGACCAGTGCCACAGTAGACTGGTATGCTAGGTTATCAGACGTGCCGGGTGGAGCAGCAGCTGTAACCAAAGTTCGTTATCAATCTGTTTATGATTCTGCTGCCAATCTAGCTATTCAGGCTGATCATATAAATTGGGGGATGACTTTCAATCAACTGGTGAAAATCAAGAATCCAGTAACCCCTTACGGTACGAACCAGTATCTGCCCAACTTTATTAAGAGTCGTTATGCTGGCGCAGATGGAGTTTATACGGCATGGTCCAATAACTCGGCGATCCCTATTGATCCCGAAGATGTTTCTTTTTCTTTGCACCCATCTAATGCCGATAGAATGGTGGTAGTTCAATCTGATATCACTGTTGAAAAATATACTGATCCAAGGGGACTAAAAGTTGTTCGTTCTGGTGATATTGTTAACTTCATAGTGGAGCCAAAGATTTTTGGTACATGGGACGCCTCTATTACTTCAGCATCAGTTACGGACACCTTACCTGCAGGAACAACCTATATCCTAGATTCCGAGGAATTTTCGGTAGATGGGGGAGTTACCTGGCTTAATCATGCGGATTTTAATGCATCAGGGGCCGCGGTTACAGTCTCTAGCCCTCCTAATGCTAATCCTTCGGTTCTGACATGGATTTTTGGAAATCTCGAGACTAACGATCAGCTACCTCTAGTTCGATATATGCTACAGATCGATCCACTTGCTGTGCCAGGTGTTTTTGATAACACTGTTCTGATGCGTAGTGATATTGCCGCTGACCAGGATCTGGATGGAAATCCTGACAACAAGTTTATAAAGTATCGATTAACAATTCTTCCCGAATTTGGTTTCGATGTTTCAAAATACAATAGGCAAGATGTATACAACGTAAACGCTCCTTTCTGGTTTGATGTTATTTACAAGAACCTTGGGGGAGCAGATTATGGTTCCGGGGATTTTATAGATATTCTCCCTTATAACGGGGATGGATCCGGATTGCTAACTTCAGGTGTTAACAGTACCCGAATGCCGGAATCTATTTTTGATGGAATTTATGAAGTCTCTTCTTTAGTGGGTGCCAACGGCGAAACTTTCTATGCCACCAGTGCTATCCCTTCAACACTTGTAACAGATCCCTGTCATGAAGATAATCAACCATCACTTTATGTTCCCGTGGCTGGGGATCTCTGTTACGAGGTTTATACCAATAACGGCGGTATGTTTACTGGTGGAAGTACTACTGGAACAGGCGCGATTTCTTGGGATCTTTGTACTTCATTATCTCCAGTGGTTTGTGGTGCAATGACTCCCGATCAGATAACAGCCATTCGTTTTACCACTCCGGCTATCCCTACTACTTCCGGAGGAAATATGGTCAGCATATTAATTACACCTACCGGGAATCTTGGTGGTGCTCCTGATATTGATTCGGATAGCAATGTAACAGCTCTTTCGACTGGTAATATCTACACCAATACTTTTGGAGGTAGGATTCCAGAAATTTCACTGAATATAATTTCAAATGATGTCTCTGTGACCGTGATATCTGGTTCTATTGGAGATGCAATTTGGCTTGATTTGAGTAATGACGGAATCCAGGATGCTGGTGAGCCCGGTATTGAGGGAGTTGATGTGAAGCTTCTAGATTCGCTGGGTAATCAGATTTTTATCGATCCAGTCACTGGAGCAGTTGTTCCGTCGAGTTGGCCTGGTGCTATACCTTATGTGGTAACGACAGATTCATCTGGAAATTACCTTTTTGAGAATTTGCCACCACGCGACTATCAGGTCATGATTGACCCAGCGACATTGCCACCTGGGTTAACCAGTACGTTTGATCCTGATGGTGGGGCTGATGATATGAGCGCCTATACCTTGAGTGAAGACTTGAGTGGGGCAGGAGTGCTCGAAGATGTCGAAGATAATGACACTCAAGATTTTGGATATTTTGTCCCGCCTTCTTCCCTTAGTGACACGGTTTGGATTGATACTGACGGTGACGGAGTTCAAGGGCCTGGAGAAACCGGAATAGCCGGGGTGACAGTGACTCTCTTTTGTTTTGGTCCAGACGGACTCTTGGGTGGTGGAGATGATCTGACATACACCACCACTACAGATGCTAGTGGTAATTACCTCTTTCCTAATCTGTTTGCCTACGACTACCAAGTGCAATTTACGCCTCC
>CALKYB010000019.1 GCA_938003565.1 uncultured bacterium | reverse complement strand
CTCATAGTCATCAACCGAACTTAAACCAATAATACCAGTTTGTTGATGTTCACCAGCTTCAATTCTATAAATATAATAAACCTCTTCTTTCTCATCCACCAAAACCCCTCGAGACTGCAAACCCTCCAAGTTCTCTTTAGCTCGCAAATAAACCTCTTCAGCGTACGCCAAGGTGCCATTGTCAAAATCTAAATCGCTTCTCACGACTCTCAGAAAACTGTCAGAATTATCTCCTACAAGATCTCGAGCCTCATCTCTATTGACAACATCATAAGGAACTGACGCCACCAATTTCGCTGAGTTTGGGACAGGTCTCAAAGCTCGAAAAGGTTTAACTGAAACCATTGGGCAACTCTCCAATTATTATTTGGGAAAAATCTAAAAACTATCCTAATAGACCATAAACTAGAGCGATCTATGACAAGAGTTTCATACCAAATGAAAAATGAAATTCCTATCTACATCTAAGCTATTTCACAGTATTCCAGTCGCAATTTCTCTCGATTCAAACGGCGAACCCTAGTGCTGATCATGAATAATTCGCAAACCAGGGGCATTCTTTAATTCAAGAGCTGGAAAACTCGAATCCGAATCTCCACTCCCAGAATTCACAAACTTATTATAAACCTCTCGTTTTCCCTCACCAAAAAATAGCAAAAACGGATGCTTAGTTTTTTGCAGCAACGCTAACGAGGACGTCAATCTCTCTAGTGGTGGTTTAGGAGAATTGTAGATTGGAAAAAAATTTTCCCCACCGCTATCATTTTCCATGTCAGGAAACAAACTCGCTACATGGCCATCTTCTCCAACTCCACAAAAGACTGAATGAAAAAATCCCCCACATTCATCCAACGTCTTGGAGTATTCTTCACAACACTGCTCTAAACTTCGGTCAAACTTCAAAAACGGTAAGAACTGGCCCTCATCTACCAGCTCAAGAGCCGCTAAAGGCTGATAAAGGTTCTTCATTATCAGGTTAAAGTTCAACTGATCGCTGTCCCTAGGGCATACTCTTTCATCAACTAGAAAAAATCGAAGTTTGGCCAAAGAGTCATTCGGAAGCCTTTCTATGTTTTCTAGAAAAGCTGAAAACACAGGCTGAATACTCCTTCCCCCACAAAAACCTACTGCTAAAGGTAAAGAACCTTCAAAAATGTCTGCAGATATCTCATCAAAAAGCTCAATTACAGCTTTCGATGTCCTAGCTTTATCCTTGTTCATTGGCAATCCTGGTGATAAAAATTGAAAAGTAGCTAGCGCCCGAGCCGTTACATGCTTTTGAAGATCAACCACTATCGCATTCTTCTCTAAATTGTGGATCCTCATCAACGACTTTAATAACTTATCAGAAAGCAATGTGTTGGCACTTATTATTTTTATCTTCTAAGCAAAAATAGATGAATCAAAGACTTTCCACACAAATCGAGGTTAAGAGAGAAAATACAAAGGCACTCCTAGGACCTTTTTTTCTCTACTTCCTAACCCTTCTGGTAGTTTTAATTACAATAATCAATTCTTGGGGTGTTGTGGATTTCCTGGGAGAGAAACCAAACCTATCCCCAACGAAACTTACAGAAGAAACGGAGTCCAATTTAGACCGATCAATTGCTATGCAATCGCGACTACTAGTAGGTGCTGATTTTTATTTAAAAAAGGAATCTTATTCTAAAGACCTAATTCAACCTATGATCAGCAGCTCTATTTCCCAAATGCTAACGGAAATCAAACAGAGTCTTGCTGCTAGAAAAAAGCTTTCTAACACTTCGCTACGAACAGCTACTATTTTAGGCCTATACTATGGCCAAAATATTGAAGCAGAGAAGACTGAACTTATTAACAGACAACAAACAAAGGTTTCCGTCTTAGACAAACTAATTGTTAACAGAGTTAATAGCTTTCAAAACGACACAAAAAACGAGTTACTTAATTCCGAAATAGAATTTCTACAAGATGAACTAGGCTGGCTGGGGGATGTTTTTCTTTTAGCGACTGAGACCGATCCGAAGTTGCTATCGCTTTATAAAGAGCAGGTTGAAACGGCAACCGAGTCTCAATTTTTAAAATTCTCCAAAATAGCCTTTGTAATGTCAATCTTCGCTTTGAGCAGTATAGCACTGTTTAGCTTCGGACTTCTAAGACATATTTCTAAATCCGATGGACTCGCGAAATTTAGGTTCACTCCAACTACAAGTTCGTCAAGCTATCTTCTAGAAATTTTTTGCATCTACATGGTATTAATGCTGGCAGGTGGCCTGTTGATAAGATTTCTTATTCAACAAGAAATAATAAACCCTTCCATGAAAATCCAAGTCCTCGGGATTGCTCCATCCCTGCTTGCAATATTCTTCCCTGTTGTTTTAGGTAGAGTAAGTTTCCAGAAAGTGCGAGAAGATATTGGCTTAAAGCTAGATGGTTGGGGACTTTTCCTTAGAGACATACTGACAACGCCTTTTATTTATGTAGCAGCTTGGTCTCCATTCTTTGTCTTACTTGTTGGCTATTCCATTGTCGTCCAGTACTTCCATCTGGACATGAACGAGTCTGGCCACCCCATTGTCCCAATCCTGGCCGGCTCAGACAATAATAACCAAATTATCGTTATCGCGATTCTCGCCGTTGTAATGGCTCCGATTATTGAAGAAATAATGTTTAGAGGCGCTCTCTATGGCTGGCTTCGATCCAATTTTTCCTATACCGCTTCTTTGATAATTTCTGGACTAATCTTCGCAGCAGTTCACCCTCAAGGGCCACTCGGAGTTTTTCCCCTAGCCCTAATTGGAATGTTCCTAGCCGCCCTAAGAGAATGGAGAGGCACCCTACTAGCCCCAATGATAGCCCATGCTTGTGTAAACGCGGGAACCCTAACCCTAGTCCTCTCCGCCCTTCGCTAAACACTTACAGTATTTTCAGATTTCAGAGAAAGTTCTTGAGTAGCCAAGGATTATGCTAGTTGAAGCGAACGTTAGGCTCTCGTCAGTCGAGAAGTAGCCCAACGTAAAATGACAACGCAAATGCGTAGAGTATTTGCTCTGACTATTCCGAAGGATACCCGGAATCGGAACCGCTACAACTTGTCTAGTTGAACGACGTCGGCCAGTTGGGGGATATCACCCGAGCGAAACAACTGCTCAGTAATCAATGGATCATTAAACACAGCATCGACAAGTCGAATCTTGTCAATATCACTGCAATTCTTAAAACCTTGCTCAGACCGATAGATCAACGCTGCATCCACAATAGCCTCTGCCGCTCGAAAGAGATCTTCTTCCTCAACATAGAGCAATTGTGTGGCTGGTTTCATTTAAGTCTATCTCCAAAATTGGTTTTGGCTCAACCAGAGGTATTGCCAGGGTGCTCAACTTCGTACGAAACGCTTCACTTCGCAACTACTTATTTAAAATAGTCGTACAATTAACAACTGGAGATTCGATACTATTCTGGAATAGAAGAACGTACAAGATTGAAAAACATGAGCAGGGAGAGAAATTTTCTCTTAGAAACAACTTATTAACTTATCCACTTCAAGTCGGATGAAATTAAAATTTTAAATCGGATGAAGTTAGAAGCCCTGACCAATACCGAGGCCTTCGGTCCAAGTGAGCTGATTGACAATAATAACTCTTAAAACTTAGTGACGCTTTCCCCTACGCCCAAGTAGAAAGTCGACACCTGCCCGAAGATGAGTCTGAAATGTTTTCCGATCTTCAACTCGTTTAGATTTAAACAAAGCCCACAAGATTGTAGGTATATTAGAAAAGAAAAACTTAACCTTATAAAAAAATTTTCCACCCCAGTTCATTGAGTCTGACCAAAAAAAATGTTGGTTACGATTATAGTAATAAACATTAAACTGTGAATCCAACTTATTAACTTCAAAGTTATGCCAAATAATACTCGGCGGAAATACAGCCAGTCTTAGGCCATGTTCACGCATTGTATTACACCAGGCGGTTTCTTCAAAATACATAAAAAAATCTTCAGGCATCAAACCAACCTTAGAAATCAAACTAGAAGCAAAAAACATTGAGCAGCCAGGAATATAATCACAGTGATATGGCTGTTCTTTTTGACAAAGACACTCACTATCTAATTCACCATAGGAAGTCATTCCAACTTCTTTGGTGTCAAAATCTACGGTGCCGCCCATCGACCAAATACGAGGAGCCGCTTGGGTTCCTCCTTGAAAAATTTTACTTCCCCAACAATCAATATCAGGAAAACTAGAAGAAGCTTGAAGAAGCTGAAGTAAAGTATCCTGGTTAACTTCAGTATCAGCATTCAAAAGCCAAATAAAATCTACTCCAAGGGCCAATGCACGAGAAATGCCCTTATTATTACCCGCAGCGAACCCCTCATTTCTCGGATTACAAACCAATTCAAAATCAAAATCAGTTTCCAATTCTCTAATAATAGAAAGCTCTTGTGTGTTGGAACAGTTGTCAACCACTAGAATCGATGGCTTAATCCCCTCGAGTCCTTGGAGAGATTCAAGCACCACACCAAGATCACCTGAATTATTATAAGTAACTATTACCACAGCCACTGTCGGGATCTCAGACGGCAAATGGAGAGGCGTTGTTCTAGTTAAGGAAGTTGGCTTATTCACATCTATTCAGTAAAAGAAAGTGTTAGGGAGACTTGAGACTATCTACAAACTCCAAATTATTCTCTATTGGTCCTCGATCGTATCCTGCGGTATGTAGCGACTTGAGAAGCTCGGCCCTAGACTTATCTAGTCTACCTAGTTCACTCAAGTATACCGCCATATTATTTCGAGCTCGATAATTAGAGGGCTTCAAGCTCAGAGCAATCTTAAACAAAGCTTCGGCTTCAATCAAATCTCCGTTCTCTAGGGCAATAAAAGCAAGGTTCCCATAAGATTCAGAAAATTCCGGATCCACCGCGATAGCTTTTTTGAAAAACTCCTCAGATCGTATTTTCTTACCTCGAGCCCATTCAATACACCCAAGGGCATCAAAAATGCGAGCCTGATCTCCTAACAAATCTCTAGCCAGCTCTAGGGCCGCCTCCGCGCTTTCTAAAGCCGACTCTGTGCCTTCTCGAAATAGCTTCCTTGACTTAAGGTAGAGTCTATCAACTTTTGCTTTCCTAGCCAGCTCTTCACTAACACTTAATTGCCTTTGCGCCGGGACACAAGCCGAAACAGATAATAACATTAAAACGAACACAAGCAATTTTCTCACACTGCCTCCCCAACATATTCATTAGAATTTAAATTTCTCACCGAAGGAACTTGCACAGCATTAGCTAAATCAACCTCCCCACTAAGTTCTTCAAAGGCCAAAAAGTTAAGCTTTGGAAACACTACTCGCAGGCAAGCTGAGAGAGCTGCTCGAGAGTGGGCTGAAGATAAAACAATAGATTTTTCTGCCTTAGAATCTATCTCATCAAAACACCTAACAAGATGCTCTTTTAAAACATGAGACCCAGGTCGACTAAAACAAAGAGACTCAATGATTTGCTCTTCTAGCTCAGGAGTAACTACTAAAATCTGTGCTCCACTATCGGCATCAAAAGATATTTCACTACGCAGGGCAATTCGAATCCACGAAAGCAAATCCGGAACACCGCGCACAACATCAACCCTCCCACCTTGTATTTCCTTTAGGTGTAGGTATTCAGAAATACTTTGCAATATCGCGTGCATATTTTTAATACTTATACCTTCACTCACCAAGTCTCTGAGCAAGCGTGTGACGGCGGTGACGCTCATTTTTTCCGGCACAATACTATTCACCAACGCCTCACAAACAGGAGAATGAACATCAAACAAAACCCTAGTGGTTGTATCATCGACAAGAACCGCTATGTTTTTAAAAACTTGCTCCTCAAACTCTTTGGCGATCTCGCTACTAAACAACACCTCGCCGTCCGCTGGCATGACTGGAACTATTTCGATATCCTTTACACCTGAGATCTTTAGTTTCACCACCACTCCCTCTGCCTGAGAGTCATATTCATATTGTAGATCGGGAATCAACACTCCACTAAAATTAAATACTTTCTCGCGAACAGCTTGAATAAGATCCGTCAAAGCCTTTTCTTGTTGAAGCAACAAAGCACTCTCACTACTAACGCTTAGAATTAGGTTGGAGAGAACCTTCGGCGAAAAGGCAGCTTGCTCAATCTTAGTATTTTGAGATTTAGATTTCTCAGAAGCTTTAAGTGCGAGAACACCCAAAGAAAGACCTGCAAAAACAAAAAGGAATGAAGGCATCCCTGGAACAAAAGCCATAAAGAAAACTACAAAAGCAGAAATCCCAACAGCTTGGGGCTCTTTGGCAATCTGATCAACTATTTCCCGGCCGACCAGACCTCCCCCCACACTAGAAACCCTTGTAACTGCTATACCTGCAGCAACTGAAACAAGTAATGCTGGAACTTGAGACACCAAACCGTCACCAATAGTGAAGAATGTAAATCTGTTGATAGACTCTAAGATACCAAGTGAATGACTAGTCGTACCAATTAGAATACCTGCTGAAATATTAACAATTGTAATTAGTAGTCCAGCTATAGCATCTCCCTTAATGAATCTCATCGCTCCATCCAAGGATCCATAAAGTCTTGATTCAGTCTGTAACTCCCTTCTCTTTTGCCGAGCTTCCGATACCGATAATAATCCAGACCGGATGTCAGCATCAATCGCCATTTGCTTGCCAGGCATCGCATCCAAAGTAAATCGTGCAGAAACCTCTGCGACTCTCTCAGATCCCTTAGCAATGACAAGAAACTGAACAACAGTAATAATAATAAAAATCACTACCCCTACTACGAGATTACCTTGCACAACAAAGCTACTAAAAGCAGAAATAATATCTGGGGCATCTCCCGTGGATAAAATATATCGCGTAGTT
>CALKYB010000018.1 GCA_938003565.1 uncultured bacterium | reverse complement strand
GAGGCAAGTTGGTTTTTATTTGCTTGGGGGAGCTTGTTAGATTCTGTGTTTGTCATGTGGATTGAAGAAAGTTTGTAAGGGGAAATAGTTAGCGCGAATATTGAAGTGAAGGTTAAGGAGTTAGGCAGAGTATTAAAAACTTCATTAACGAAGAAATCAGAGCAGTATTTTCAAACGACTTGTTCAAGGGCTATGAGTCCGAACCTGGAAGTCTGTGTGGCGGAGAGAGGGGGATTCGAACCCCCGATACGGTTGCCCGTATACACGCTTTCCAAGCGTGCGCCTTCAGCCGCTCGGCCACCTCTCCTTGTTGTGCCGAGTTCCTTACTATACCAACCCCGCGGGAGCAATAACCCTCCGTGAGTAAGGGTATTGTTGCCGCGTCTCACTTGGTTGCCTCGATTTCTCTCGATTAAACGAAACCATTTCTGTTGTTCGTTGGTAATCTCTATTAAAATACGGGTAAACCTTTTAGTTTTTTGGGTAAAAATAGGAATAAGGAACTGGAAGAAGAGTGGGAGATGCGATATGATGCCGAACTTCTTATGCCGGGTGTGCACAAGAGTGTTTCGTCAACCCCGTCAGGTCTTAACGGAAGCAGCGGCAGCGTAAATTTCTTTGTGCTGCATGCCCGGCGCTATTTTTTCTTTTTAAAGGCAATGTCCTTTTTGAATCTATTAGCGTCTTTAACAGATTTTGGAACTTTGCTTGTTCTTGGAAGGGGACTTTTTAGTAGTTTGTTTTTTTAAGGATTGAGTATGTCCTACCTGGTGCTTGCCAGAAAATTTAGGCCACAGACGTTTGCTTCTGTCAGTGGGCAATCTCATATTACTCGAGCCCTTTCAAATGCGGTTGTTCGAGACCGTGTTCCTCACGCACTGTTGTTCTCAGGTCCTCGGGGAGTTGGGAAAACCACAACAGCTAGAGTTTTAGCAAAATCTCTCAATTGTCAGAATCGTTCTCAAGCTGAAAGTAAGAAGGCCTCTCCTAGCGTTGAGTCTGCTGAGCCCTGCGATGATTGTGTTAACTGCAAAGAGATTACCAAAGGCTCTAGTCTAGCTGTTTGGGAGGTAGACGGAGCGTCCAATAATAGCGTCGACGATGTGCGAAGTTTAATAGACTCACTTCACTCCCTACCGCCTCCAGGCTCGATCTATAAGATTTATATTATTGATGAAGTTCATATGCTGTCGACAGCGGCTTTTAATGCTTTGTTAAAAAGTTTAGAGGAGCCTCCGCCAAACACAATTTTTATTTTTGCGACTACCGAGCCACAGAAGATTCCAGAAACAGTAATTTCTCGCTGCCAGCGGCATGATTTTCGGCGTATCGACACTGGTGTGATCGTGGAGCAGCTTGAGTTTATAGCAAAGCGGGAGAAAGTGAAGGTAGAGCCTGGAGTTCTCTCTTTCATCGCGAGAAGAGCACAGGGAGGAATGAGAGATGCTCAAAGTTTGTTTGATCGATTATTGTCGCTGGGGGAGGAAAATATAGGACTTGATTTGGCTGCACGAATTTTTGGTGCAGTGGATCATAGCTTTTTCCCTCAACTTAGTTCTGCGATTTTAGCTGCAGACAGTAAGCAGGCTTTGAGTTTGTTGGAGAAAGTTTTTTCCCATAGCTTAGATGTAAAGTCTTTTGCTGATGACTTTGTTGGTCATTGGAGAAACCTTTTAATTTTGTCGGCTGGTGGAACAGATCATATACGAACTGATAGTCTCTTATCTCAGCTTGGTGAAGATGAGATCGAAAAACTGACTGCTCTGACATCGCAGAGCAATGATTTTGATCTACAGCGATTGTTTGAAATGTCAGAGTCTATCTCAAAGAATGCTTTGTCCAGTTCTTACCCTAGGTATATATTTGAAGCGGGTTGCGTTAAAATGGCCCTTCTACCGTCTCTAAAACCTATTGCTGAAATTTTAGCTCAAGGGTCTTTTTCGCAAGACTCGTTTTCCAGGTCTACTGTTTCTTCTCGATCGAAGCCAGCTGGAAATTCTGACCGGATAGCGGTGGTGCCATCTGTAAAAAAAAAATCTACTGATTCCGTAGAATCTAAGCTCGAAGAAGCTAAATCGACGGTTCCAGAGGTTAAGATTACGAGCAAGCCTGATTTTGTTCCCACGTGGCAGGAGTTTGTCAACTACGCTAAAGGTAGATCTGAGTCGATGTTAACTGCCTACCTGAGAAGAGTGAGGTTGGTGGAGTTCAAAATAGGAATATTGAAGCTTGAGGCGAGTGAGTTTGATATCTCAGCCTTACAAGATTCTGATACCTCAAAGACTCTTAAGAATTGTTTATATAGCTACTCTGGTCAAGAGAACTGGAAGGTTGAGTTTTCTAAGATTGAACAATTAACTTCAGAAAGTGCTGGCTCTTCAGGTGAGTCTTCTAAAAGTGGTTTGTCGCAGAATATGACAATGCCTGTCGGTTCCTTAGCTGCCAAGGAGGAGGTGGACCGGAAAAATAGGAGTGCCCAGTTGAAGAAGGAAGCGGTTAAGCAAACTGCTGTCAAAGAAATTTTGAATACATTTGACGGCAGTGTGGTTGAGAGGGTTGTGCCAATTATAGATCGCAGAGACAGCTAGTTAGATTTAGTATTACGGGGTAGGAATGGATTTCTTAAAAAGTTTGGGTGGAATGGGCCAGTTGATGAAGCAGGCCGGACAAATCAAAGGTGAGTTGGAGCAGCTAAAACAAGATGCCAAAGACCGGACCATCGAAGTGAGTAAATCTGGTGTTAGTATTTCTATGAATGGCACTGGTGAGGTTTTGGAGCTTACGGTTGATTCTGAACTACTCTCTCCTGAGCGTAAGCAGGAACTTGAAGACGCCCTGCGATCGTCAATTAATGAATCGAATGAGCGTGTGAAGTCTGATTTGCAAACCGATATTTCAAGCTTAGCTGGCGGGTTGTTTTGATAGAAACTTTATTTTTTCTACTTGTGTGGAGTTAGTTTTAAATGTGTCCAGTGCGCTACCCCTCAGCGATGCGTCGCCTAGTAAACGAACTCTCGAAATTGCCCTCGATTGGTGAGAAAAGTGCAGTCCGTTTGGCTTATCATTTGATTTCCACTGATGAAAGAGATGTAGGGTTATTGGCATCCTCTATTTCTGGTTGTCGAGAATCAATTCGGTTTTGCAATACTTGTTATTTTTTAGCTGAAAGTCAGAAGTGTGAGATTTGCTCAGATCCGTCGAGAGATGAGTCTAAGGTTTGTGTCGTTGAGAAGCCAGCAGATGTTATTGCGATTGAGAGAAGCGGTGGCTACGATGGAGTGTATCATGTCTTGCATGGGTTGTGGTCCCCTTTGAGGGGAGTGGGGCCAAGCAATACAAAAGTTCAAGAGCTGCTCGAGAGAGCTTCTTTGAAGCATGGAACAGATTCTCCAATTTCCGAAGTTGTTGTGGCTACTGGAACTACGGTAGAGGGAGATGCGACTGCTTTGTACATCGCGACGGCTCTTTCGGAGATGGGTATTGAAACTTTTCGGATAGCTCAAGGTTTGCCTAAGGGTGGGGAGTTGGAGTTTGCCGACGATGTTACATTGACCCATGCCATCCAAGGTCGAAGACGACTTTAGCAAGCCACCCGGATTCCAGCATCTTCAATGAAAGCTTTCATTACTATGTGTTTTTTGATTTTGCTTGTCTCACAAGGTTGATTATCTGGGCGGAAGCTTTAGCTGTTGGCCTGGGCTATAGGGTTAGGCAAAAAAAAGACGGAGATAACTCCGTCTTCGAGTTTATTGGCTAAAAATAACTCTCTGTCCCTCTAGGAGTAGTAATCCCTCCCAAATAAAGCCGTAAACTCTTAAAAACACTCAGTGTTTTGAAATTATTGTTCGAGTTGTTGTTATTTGTTACATCAGGTTGTTGTTAAAGCTTTAAAATCGTGATTTCAAACAGCAATTCAAGCGAATTTTGTATCTACCTGAAAAATATAAGTAGACGATTTCTGTTCTACGTTCAGTTATTAGTTTATTGTAGTGCAACCTTCGTGCCAGTTCCTATCTTCTCTTGAAACGCTTTTAGGTGCTTTAGAGTCCTCTGGTTTGATTTAATGCGTGTAGATTATTCATGTCAATGTAGGTAATGCATGCAAATTTTAACGTTGAGAAACGCTATATTTCTAGATGGATAACACTGCCAATCTGGTCTCCGTGCGTGTCGGTTTTATGGATTTGACAAAACTCCTTTTACTTGGATTTTAGTCTAGCTACGAATACTTCGGAACATTACAATCAGTGCAATTCAGTTCATAGGTCGAAGGAAAAGAATATGGTTAAAGTAATTATTGCTGAGGATGAACCTACTTCACGTAGATTGTTGGCTGCTTTGCTGCGTCGCGCCGGATTTGAGGTTATCGAGTGTAGTGATGGAATGGACGCCATTCAGAAGTGTGATGACAGTATCTCCGTTGCTGTCCTTGATTTAGATATGCCTAGAGCCTCCGGAATGGAGTGCATGAGGTATTATCAAAAGAATTTCCCAGATTTGCCGATTATTTTTGTGTCTGCTGCTGGTATTGATGATGTGGTTCGCCTTATGAAGGAGGGAGCTTTTTGGTTTTTGCCAAAACCTATCGATGGGAAAAAGTTAAGCTCCCTTGTCACTGAGGCTATCAATCGAAGCGCAAAGGTTAAGAATAGTTTAAGTGTCGCTGCTCCACGTGCAGAAGATGAAGGATCTGGCGAGAGTAGTAGGTCTGGACCGCTGCTCGGTCGCTCAATGGCTATGCGCCAGGTGGTAGCTAAAGTGGATCGGCTAGCTGGTTTGAATGAGAATGTTTTGATAACTGGGGAGAGTGGAACAGGGAAGTCTACGCTTGCTAGATATATTCATCAGAAAAGCGCTGTTCATGAAGGTGAGTTTGTTGCTGTAAGTTGTGCAGCAATTCCTCGAGACCTCTTAGAGGCGGAACTTTTTGGGCATGAGAAAGGGGCTTTTACTGGAGCGGTTGCTGCCCGAGTTGGTAGAGCCGAGTTAGCCGATAAAGGAACTTTGTTTCTGGATGAAATTGGTGACATGCCACTTGATTTACAACCGAAGCTTTTAACATTTTTAGAAAACCGAAACATTCAGAAGATTGGTAGTAATGACACTAAAAAAGTCGATGTTAGAATCATTGCTGCAACACTTAGAGACTTATCCTCGATGTGTGACAGTAAAGAGTTTCGATCAGATTTATTTTTTCGCCTTAACGTTATGAACCTCCATATTCCACCTTTGCGGGAGAGAAAAGAAGATGTTCAAGATATTGCCACTCATATTCTACTAAAGATTAGTCAAAGGCGCGGGGTAGATGAATTTGTAATTACCGAAGATGCCGTAAGTGCTCTTACTGACTACGATTGGCCAGGCAATGTCCGAGAGTTGGAAAATGTTTTAGAGCGTGCATCTGCCTTTTGTAAGGAAGGTAGAATTGATTTGGCGGATCTTATAATGGATGAGAAGTTACCGGCGATTGATGAGCGCAGTAGTCAGTTGCTAATTGGCGGGCTTCCCTTGGAGGAAGTTGAGCGAATGGCAATCATTGAAACTCTAAAACTCACTAAAGGTAATAAAGCTGCTGCAGCTAGAAAGTTAGAGATTAGTGAGAGAAGTATCTATAATAAGATTAAGCGGCTGAAGATTGTTTAGATGAGATCTTTATTTTAAGGTTTGTCTTAGTTTGAGTCAGGAGGGGTGGATTGAGTGATTCATTCGTCCTCGCTCTGGTCATTTCAGAAGGGGCTAGGTTCCTGTACTTGGCGCTGCGGAAGCCATTCATCACTAAATCCACCCCTCCTGACAAGTTACATTTGCCCGGTACTAACCCTGGCTATTTTACTTTGTGCTTGAAAGCGTGAGAGTGCCTAAGGGCCTGATGCGTCTAGCTTTTCTCTCTGGTAAAGTATTCCAATCTACTGAAAAATTGCGGGCAACCCTCACTTACTTTAGTTCTGCGCTACTAATTGATATGCTTTTAGGGTTCAAATTTAGAGGAGTAGAGACAGATGGATACACTGCTGGATAGAATTTTCCAGGGAGTGGATTACATGCAGGTTTTGAAGGAATATCAGGTTTCACTGTGTTCGCGAAGAGAAAACGCCATTTATAACGGCTTTGAGCCGACAGTGTTAGAACACCCCTTGGTTGTCGCTTATCAAAGACATTTTCGAGATGTCGGAGAAGTTTTTAGACGCCTCAAGAAAGATGAGCGGGCTAGTCCGAAATATAGAGAACTCCGAGAATTGGTGGAGGGGACTGTTAATAGCCGCCTTCCTCTAGCCAAGCTGGGCTTGGAACAAGCTGAAATTGCGGCACCCTTTATCGGAAGTTTGGATAATTGGATTCCCTATTGCTCGCGAATGCTTAGAGCTCAGGAGAGCTTGGTTCTTCTTTGGAGTCATCTAGGTTGCAGCAGTAAGCTGGAGGGGTTCTTTGAAACCTCTGCATTGAATGAAGTGCCTCAAGCTCATCCAAAGGATGACATGAACGGGGAGAACGAATTGGACGATAAAAATGACCCATATTTTCAGCAAGCAATTCTGGAGTATGCTCCTAGTAATGTTCCAAATGCAGAATCTCTATACAGTCGCCGCTGGACACATATTATGTCGCTAGCGGACTGGTTGAGGGAATACCAGGCTGGAAAGTTTGTTTACTGTATGGGTCATGGGCTTATGATGCAATCTGCCCGAATTCACTACGAGCATATCTCATCACAAGGATTCGATGAGTATTTCAGCAACGGTGCAATTGAGATCTACTCAAGAATATCGCCTGAAAATAGGGAGGTTTCGGCGGATTTTTCTTGGGGGATTTCTTGTGATCCGGTAGCCGGTAAAATTGGAGAATGGAGAAAAATCCGCAAAGTCCCCACTTCTTTTGAGTCTAGCCTTAAAGAGCTGCGGCAGCGAGAAAGAATAGTATAGGTAATATTAGTAAGGTTTTTCCTCTTCTTTGAACATTCAAAAACTCATTTGTTGGTCAGTCAACTGTGACGGTCTCGAAAAGCTTGGTTAATAATTTTGCTAAGATCATTTTTGTTTAGGTTGTTGAAGATATTTCGACCGTCTATTAGATACCATGAGTCACTTTTTTGCTGATGATTGTTTGTTTTAAGAAAACTATTAAAGCGATCTTTGCAGCGCTCTGGTCCTAAACTAATGATCCAGTCGCATGCCTGATGGCATTTTTTTATCTGAACGCTGTCGCGTTGATACTTGGATGAAATGTTTACTTCGTATTGCAATACGAATTTCCAAAGGTCGCGATTTGCCAGAGGCTCTCCTTTGCTGTTGACCCAAGCTTTGTCTTTCCAAATTGAGAGGTTTGTTGAGACGCCTTCAAGAACTGTTTGACTGTCTGTCGTCCAATTTACTCTCAAATTTTTATACTTTGCCGGGCCAATTATAGTTTCAAAAGTAGCGAGGCCAAGCAGAAGTCCGCAGAGTTCAGCGCGTTCTGGATTCAGGTCTTCCAGGAGAGCTACGATTTTGAGTTTCGAAGTTGGGCTTGTAACGATTGCAGCAGCGGCAGCTCTGCCAGAGTCTCTTCTGCCACCATCAGAGGCGATATCAATATTATTTTGATTGAGCAAAATCTACTGGTGTTGAGCCTTAGTAATTTGCTTAATTAGGCCCTTAACTCGCAATTCTACTAAATCCCGGACCGAGTGGAATTCATCTTCTGTAAAATCTGCTGGGTTAGGGAGTTTCCAGTCTTCTCGATTTTTTGCGCGCACATTTGGGCAAGAGTCTCCGCAACCCATCGTTATAGCCCATTCGAACTCAATATCAGGTATGTCTTTTAGGGATTTAGAGTTGTGACCTTTTAGGTCGTAGTTAAGGTGAGCTAGAGAGGCGATAGCCTTGGGATTGATCTTTCCAGAGGGCGCTGACCCTGCGCTGTAGGCATTTACTTGGTTTTGAGCATGGATATTTATAAATGCCTCAGCGAGTTGGCTTCTACAAGAATTTTCAACACAGACAAAAAGTACGTTTGGAATCATTTTTTACTATCTCTCCTCCAATCTCTAAAATTTCTTTTTTTATTATTTAACCAAAGTAGGAAGTATCCAAGTTTGGAAAAAGTAAGTTTAAGAATAGTTTTTCTACCAACTTTAATAAAGCAAAACAGGTGAGATAGCAGATTTAATTCAGTGAGAATTAGTTGCTTGCCAGTAGGTTTAGGTATTTCTATTCCATAGTCTGGAATTGGGAATCCTTGACGCTTTCGACTTTCAATAACTCTAAATGCTCTCCATCGCTTTTCTTCGCCCATTAGGGTGTTTGAAGTTTGGGCATGTTTTTTTGATAGAGGAGAGAGGTGTATATCGCCGGTCTCTCTCACCTTCTGTAAGATTTCTTCACCCTTGTCAGTTCTGGAAATGGTAAAGCTATATCCCTCTTGAAAGTCAATATCTTCTGAAGGAGATTTCATCCATGGATCGCCAACTGCTATATCGGCGAATTCTGAAGTGGAATCATAGCAAGTAAGGCACCTGGCGGGAGTGTAGAGTCTGTAAAGTATATTTATTACTTCCATGGAGCTAGGTCGGTATCCTTTGGCTTTGGGAAAGTATACTGGTTGAAGACTTTTGTCTTTGAGTTTTAGGTGAGGAGTGCCGGGATGCTTGCCGACTCTGGAAATAAATTTTTCGACGTCTTTTTTGTTCTCGTCAATATTATCCCAGATCATTTCCATGGGTTCGTGTTCCACCGCTGCGTGACAGAATAGTCCTATAGTGAGCACAAGCCGTTCTTTAATTAGAGGGTTGATTTTGGAGGCCTTATGAAAACCATGAATCTGACAGGGGAGCCCTACAGCGGCATATCGTCCTGGTTTTTTTCTTATTTCCTCGAGAACAATATTGGTCGGGGCAATAGCATATTTAGACTTTGTTGCGGCAAGAATTTCTTCTCTAGATCTCGCGATTCTGGGTACTCCTTTCCAAGGTTCAACAGGATCAGCAGCAATCACGACGGCGCCGTCAATTACATTTTGTTCAAGAAGGGATATTAGTAGACCGGTGACCAAGCCTCCACTAGTAGATTTTTTTCTAATTTCATTATCTTTGGAATAGCTTAGGTAGGCTCCCTTGATGTGGCCATGCATGTCTGAGAGATCTGGGACTTCGCCAAACATTTGTTTAGCTACGTCCTCGACATCGAACTTGTCCCCGGGGCAAACCTTCACGCAAAGATCACAGTCCGTGCAGGCAGACAAATTTTTAACTACTGGGTATTCAGAGTTGTCGACTCCTAAGACATCCGTTGGACAAATTCCAACGCAACTACCGCAACGGTGACATAAATCCCCGTCCACTATTTTAGCTAGGGCTTTAAGGGCCCTGGGAGGTTCGGCAGCTTCTTTCATTCCCCAGCGTAGAGGTTTTACAAAAGGGCCTTTGTCTTTTAGGGGTAGGGACATGTGAAATGTAGAGAAGTTAGCTTATTCTTTAATTCTATCTGTAGTAGTCAGATAATGCAAAGGCATTGCTGTCTATCTGAGGGATTTCATTTGAGGGTCGCTTGCTTGTGAGGTGCAAGTCATGAGATAAAAGCGCAACTAAAAACGCTATTAAATTTAGCCCATAGACCCAATAGTTTCTTCTAATGAGTGAATCAGTTCCAGATAAAGTCGGCAAAGCAGAGCCAGCAATGAGTGCTCAACAACGCCGGTTTTCTACAGGTAAGATTCAAACCTATAAAGAGTTTGTAGTCGGTTCAAAGAGCTGGTTTAGTTTCGCAGTCTTTGAATTGTATTCCTTGTTGCTCTCTGGTTTACCTGGAGTAGTGGGTTTCGGTAGCAGGAGCCTGGTCCTCCCGTTCCTACTAAAGAATTGCAGTAGTGGCTCTGTGCTGGGACGAGGGGTAACGATTCGTCAGCCTCACTGCATAAGTCTTGGAAAAGGTGTCATTGTTGATGACTTTGCCGTACTGGATGTGCGAGATAGCGAAGGTTCCAAGGATTCTGATGCCGTAGGAATTGATATAGATGATAGGGTTTTTATTGGTAGAGGCACCACCATAGCTGCCAAAGGTGGACGAGTCGCATTGGGTAAGGCGGTTAATATCGGTTCTGATTGTCGAATCGCAACGCAGACAAGTGTGAGAGTCGGGGAAAGTAGTTTGATTGCCGCTTACTGTTATATTGGACCTGGTAACCATTTGCGAGGTGAAGACGGGCAAAGTTTAATTGAGAATGATATGGAGCTCAAAGGCGGCGTTTCTATCGGTAGTCACTGTTGGGTTGGAGCAAGAGCTACAATTCTTGATGGCGTAAGTATTGGAGATGGCGCAATAGTTGGTGCTCATTCTCTGGTGCGAGAGAATGTTCCTCCCAATTCAGTTGTTGCTGGCTGCCCAGCTAAAATAATTTCGAAAGCTTGACCCTTAAAATTAAAAATTTTCCTTCTCTACCCATTTTTCGGCCGAGCTACTTTAAGAGGCTTGAAGTAGAGTTGAAATATCATTGATAGTCTCGGCGCTGCCTGTGTATAAGTAGTCTATCTATTATTATTTATTTTCAGTTTTGGTGGGATTTATGAAAAATTTCAAGATTTTTGGTTTAGCGATATTGGTCTTTGCGGTGCAGGGTTGTGGAGGAGGTGGAGGTAGCGATCCTTTGGGGGAAATTGCTGTAGAAGGAATTGTTCGACATAGTGGTGGGGGAAGAGAGTCTGGTGTGGTGATTTCGGTTCCTGGTGGGGGAACTAGTGCCACTAGCGCGGCAAATGGGGCTTATAGGTTGACTGTTCCTGAGGGAAGATCTTTTTATAATGATCAGGGTAATGGTATTGTTACCTTTGAAGTTACTAGTCGAGGCCAAACAACGTTTGTTCATGCTTCCGCGGGTTTAAATCAGGGAGATCGGGTAGAGGCTGATTTTAATCTGGATTCTGGTTCACGTGTTTTTAGAGCTAATGTTTCATTGATTTCTCAAGGTATCGAAACTCGTATCGATAATAGTGGGATTGATATAATTACAGCCGAAGGATTGTTACTTGCCGACGGAACAAATATTTCCGCTAGCTCAGCAACTGGTAGTGTAACGGTAGGAAGTGGTAATACGGTTTCTGTTGATGGGAATAACGTTTTTGTTGGGAATAATGGAGTCTCTACTTCAGGGTCTGGAAATAAAAGAAACCAGTAGTCTAGTTGTCTGCGAGGCTAGTTGGTCTACTAGCCTCGTGCACTCTTCTCTCTTAGAGAAGACTGATTGAATGAAGTTAAAACCCTTACATCTTATCGTTTCTCTGAGCATTACTGGCCTAATGCTCTACTTCCTTGTTGTTGAGTTACGTTCAGCCGAGATGGATGCCGAGGACTTTTTAGCTAGTATCCTCGGGGTTAGTCGACCCTTATTCTTTTCGTATTTAGCAATTAGTATTTCAGCTCTTTTTCTTCGAGCTCTTCGCTATCAAATTCTTATAAAAAGAGTCGATGAGCAGGCAGCAAATCTAACTTTTAGCTCTATGCTTATAGTGACCTCTATTCGCAATGCTTTGGTAGATATGTTTCCTGCTAGACTTGGTGAAGCTAGTTTTTTTTATATTCTAAAAACCTATGGAATAAATTTTTTATCAGCAGCCTCTGTATTTGGACTTTGTTTGGCTCTTGATATAGCTGTGCTGGGAGTAATACTTTTTTTGTCATTGTCCTACATTTTTTTCTATGGACAAGGGATGATAGATTTTAATATTGATCTACAAACTTTAATTTTCACCTTCGCTACAGCTATAGTCTTGTTTTCGTTGTTGTATTTCAGCGAAAAAGTTCTTGAATTTTTATTGGTTGCTTTTCATAAGTTCCCTTGGCCGAGTTTTGTTTCTCCCCTGACGAATAAACTTTCTTCTGTTGGGGAAAAAGTAGTAGCGGACTTAAAAACAGTTAAATCTAGTGGAGCTTATCCTTTCGTTGTTTCGCTTACATTTCTTTTGAGGCTGGCGAAATACGGCAGCTTGTACCTCCTTTTGCTCGCTGTTGTTGCACAATGGGGTCTTGGAAGAGAAGATATTAACCTAGCTATTTCATCAGTTTCTTTTATTTTGGCTGAAGCTACAGCAAGTTTGCCAATAAGTGGATTTATGGGTTTTGGAGCCTATGAGAGTGCCTGGAGCATCATAATGAAGCTGGGTGGAAATAAGATTCCTGCGACTTTAAGCCTGGCGTTGATTGTACATTTATTAACCCAGGTAGTTGGCTATACGATTGGACTGGTGGGAGCGATTGCTTTTCTTCTGCCCTTTCTCAGGAAGCCAAATGAATAGGGAGTTTTGTTTTGTCGGAAGGAGATACTCAGAAGAAGCCAAGTCTAAGCGATGCTTTGAGCGAGGCTGAAAGTATTATTGCTGCTGCTGAGCAACGCGTATCTAATCTGATTTCAAATGCTCAGGCTTCTATTGATGCTGAAAGAGAAAAAGCCTATCAAGAGGGCTTGGCACGAGGTGTAG
>CALKYB010000017.1 GCA_938003565.1 uncultured bacterium | reverse complement strand
CAGCTTTGCAAATACTATCAAAAGTCACATCGCTACACTGAGGTGAACCGGCAGCAACAACTGAAGAAATTCTATATCTATCATGCTTTCTAGAGGTCAAATCATTGTGGGTCCGAACTTTATTTCCCACTGGATTAACACCAAAAGGAGTAACACAATTATCAACAAATGCAGCGTCAACCTTATAGCGCGATGTGTTCACTGAACAATGACATTGGGCAAAACCAAAATCATCAAATGTAGGTGGGATAATTTCAGCCGTATCCTGAGCAAAAGCGCTCAAAGGCAGAACAACAGAGATTGAAAAAACTGTAATTAAAGATTTTATCACGACAAGTACCTCAAAAAAACATTAAAAAAAACTACATCCTTTACTTAAACAGATTATGAGAAATTTAACTAGTTAGTGACATTTACTTACTCATAGGTATAAATAAATTTCAGATGTCACGTTTAAAGAGCCGGAATAACTAGTGGTTTAATTGAAGTCTATTATCAAGAAATCTATATTCAACTCGTCAATCAAACTTTCTACAACCGAAGGACAATTCTCTTCGTAAAGGCTAACCAACTAAACCAACTCGACGATCTTTCAAACTAGAAAACTCTCCTCGCCAATCTTGAACAGCCGAGAGCTCAATATCCGAAACAATAAGGCCCTCGACCCCACTGCCTTCTCCCAAGATATCCCCATTTGGAGCAACAACCATCGAGCCTCCCTCATAGGACAGTTTACCCGCACATCCGACCCTGTTAACACCAACTACAAAAGCTTGACTATCTATAGCCCGAGCTTTTAACAATCCCTGCCAATGCGTGTGCCGTTCTGATGGCCAGTTTGCGGGAACGATAAATAGATCGAGCACCTCTGCACTTTGGCTAAAACAATAGTCAAAACGAAGATCGTAGCAAATTAGAGGACGGACCCTAAAGCCTAGCACTTCCGCAGAGACTAAATCTTCTCCAGACCTGTAACGTTTATCTTCTCCCGCGAACGAAAATAAATGGATCTTATCATAGTCCAAGAGTCGAGCTTCAGGACTCCAAAGTTGAAATCTATTAGTAGGCTTTTCTTCCCCATCTAGAAGTGAGGCGAAGCTACCACAAACATGCATCGAAAATTTAGAAGCAATTTCTCGCAAGCATTCTTCACCTTTCTTCCCGGCATTGCGTGCTTCCTCTCCCTGCAGAAAGAAGAACCCTGTGCAAAACACCTCCGGAAGTACAAAAAGGTCTACATTCATCTCGGAAGCTGATTTAGCAAATGCCCAAGCCTTCTTAATGTTTGCGTCAACATCCCGGGCTACTAAATCTAACTGGGCTAAGGCTACTTTCATAAAATGCTAGAGATTTAATTTATTCCGAAAGATGATAAAATCGAATCAAATATCAATTTACCATCCTGTGACAAATGAATCGAGTCGAACGCCCGCTCTGGATGCGGCATTATACCTAGAGCGTTGCCATCCCGACTTACTACACCCGCTATACCTCGACTAGAAGCATTAAAAGTGTTTTCCTCGTCAAAATCTCCATACTCATCAACATAACGACAAACAACTCTTGAAGAATCTTCAAGCTCAGAGAGAGCTCGTCGATCAGCCCAGTAGCGACCAAAATAACAAGCCAAAGGAATCTTTATCTTCTCCTCACTTTTGAAACCCTGAGTCAAAGAGGACTCCGACTCACTAACTACTAGATTAACAAGTGTACCAAGAAACCCACCGGTCTCATTAACAAGTAAACAGCCTGGAAGTACGCCAACCTCACAAAGAATCTGAAAGCCATTACCGATTCCAAGCACCTTACCACCCTTACTAGCAAACCGCTTAACCATGCCGGAGGCTGGCGACAAAGCGGCCAAAGCTCCGGGACGAAGACAATCCGCATAGGAAAAACCACCAGGTAGAACTACGAGGTCAGGGGTACCTAAAGATTCTGCTTCATGCCAAACCACCTTAGTCTCAAGTCCATAGCGATCCGAAAAAACTCGCTTAGTTTCAGCCAAATTGGTCGAACCAGGGTATTCGATAATAGATACTTTCATTTAAAATCCAACAATTGCAGCACTGAGCTCTATTAACCAATACGACCTAAAATAAACTAAACCCCGCCAAGTGAAATTTCTTTTTAACATATAGGCGTACCCTTTTAAAATCCTAAAATAGTGTACAATCTTCAAAGCCCACATTCTAGCCTCCCTTGAGTCGACGGAGGTTCAATTACTGGACAAGAAAATACTGGTTTTATAATTTTTTTTCTACCTTCCTAAACTAGCCTCGCGTTCTACAATCCAGCCCCCACCTCCAAAAAATTTTAACCTCTGCAACAATCTAAAAAGTATAGGTCGTTTCCCCTCAGCTAGATCCCAAAGCTACGTAACTCTCTTGCCAAATCTAGCTCAATAGATGGGCTAAAATTTAGCTTCTTAGAACTTGTGCAAATCTAGACTATTTTGCATACTCAATATAGCTAGTATATTCAGGAAGTTATAAGTATCCCTTCTGTTCTTGAATAACTTGTCGATAGAAGAGTCATGGGTTTCGGTTTACCTGAGCAGTATCAATGACCGCATAATTTTAAGTTTTTGTAACCTTGTTGGTTACAGTATGGTTAAGTACGATTTTAGAGATTGAGTATTGCTTGAGGTAGGCACAATAGTTTTTGGGCATTTTGAGATCCTTCATTGTTTTGAGCGAGGAGCTCAAGATGGAGTTTTTCTTGCCAGGCACCAGGATTTTCCTGACAGTCCTTGTACGCTTAAAATAATGAAATTAACGGAGAGTAGTATCGACGACCTCTCTGCGAAGCGATTTCGAAACGAAATTCTAGTTACCTACGAACTGCAGCACCGTAATATTATTCGCAGTCGAGGATATCATCGAGATGGTCAGATTCTTGGTCTGGAAATGGAGTATCTTTCGCTTGGAAGTTTAAGAGATCTCATTTCATCCAAACAACCTGTCTCAGCTGGTCAGGTGGTCTACCTCCTAGGTGAAGCCTTAAACGGCCTTTCAATGATACATCAGTCAGGCATCATTCACCGGGATGTGAGACCCGAGAATGTATTATTTGGCTCAAAAGGTGAAATTAAAATAACGGACTTCGGAGCAGCAAGAGTTGGTGCCACGATCAGCACAGGTTCAGGGATTACTGGTAAACTTGAATATCTGAGCCCCGAGTATGTAAAAGACGGAACACTTACTCCATCCTCAGATATCTATAGTCTAGGAATTTGCGCTTACGAGCTAGTAACTGGCAGAAAACCCTACAAAGCCGAATCTCCAATTCGCGCGCTAGCTCTGAGATTAACTCAAGAGATCGTCCCTCCAAGCGAAATCAATCCTGAATGCCCACCAGAACTCAGTGACCTAATTGTTACGGCAATGGCTGTGGAACCCAGTCATAGATTTCAGTCTGCTGGAGAAATGGTTCAAGCTCTAAATGAATTCTCGATTAACGCTGGAGTAAAACCAGAACTACTAATGCCTAAATCTCCTCCAAAGATTGCAGCAATCGCTAATCTTGGAGATGGAGCTGCTAGCATTCGACCGGAATCAACTCTAAGTGGCAATGCTAGTGGGCTTAGTAAACGGGAACAGAAAAAAAAGAAAAAACAAGCTAGCAAGTTAGTCAACAAGGCTTTCGGCCAAAGTCCGCACACTCAAAGCTCAGGACTATTCTCAATCGCTACACTAAAGGCTCTATTTGGCGCTTTCATGGTATTACTTGGACTCGCATTGTTTGTCCTATACTACCAGTCAGGACAAAAAGCCTCACCTAAGACACCGGACAAAACAACTACAAATTCTTCCTATGACGATCCTTCTAGTGTGGATGAAGAGGAGTTTGCTAAGGGCTTTGCTGCGAAAGTGCCACCGGGATATTATGTAGAATATCTTGCATCTTCGAGTATATTAGAGGCTGCTGACACCTCTGCTAGCTTAGACGAGGCTGGATTTCCACTCCAACTTCAAACTATTCTTGAAGGTGATTATATAATGTATCGAGTTTATATCGGTCCGTTTTTTAATCAAGAAGAAGTTGATAAATCAATGGAAGAGCTCCAGAGAAAAGGGCTTTTCAGACCAGAAGTTGAGCTTAAGAAAATTGAATAGGGACAATAACTACTATGTCTAGTATCAAAGAAATGGTGGATAAAATTATTGAAGACGCAGTTATTGACAAAGAAGAATACGCACAGCTGATGAAAAGCTTCCATGAAGATGGAAAGATAGACAGTGAAGAAAAGGAAGAAATTGGCCGCCTCTATACCTTAATTAAAGAAGGGAAAATCACAATCGAAGAATAAGACCCTCGTCCCCCAACACTACTCTACCTAGCCAAGGTTACAAATTCCTCTAAAGACAGTTTGCCTAAATCTTTCTTTCTTTTCCTAGAGACTTTTGAAAAACTACTCAGGGTATGATTTTCATGATATTCTTTCTCAAGACTAACCGACCTAGAGGCTTTTGATCGAAAAGTCTTTAATATATCACTAACTTTCGTCTTTCTCGGAGTTTTCACCAAAGTGCGAGAATGCCGTTCTGGGTTTGGCAATGTTAAAATTCTGGATTCAGTTAACAAATCTAAGCAAGATCGAACTAAAACGGGGTCCGAGCTAGTCTCCGCTGCCAACTCTCCTTCAGTCGGAGGCTCTTCTCCATCTATAAATCTCTCGGCAATAATTTGTAGTATTCTCAAGCCCAACAGCGAACCAATCTCTCCTAAATCTGTCGCGTAGCGACGCAGGCCTCCCATCATTTTCAAACTGCCAGCCTGGTAAGTAATATGAGCTCCAAGCAAAACAACTACCCATATTAAATAAAGCCAAAACAAAAATAAGGGGATCGCCGCTAGGATGCCATACAAAGCACTATAAGTGGTAGATCGACCAACATAATAGGCGAAACCTCTTTTTAGCAACTCAAACAATATCGCAGATACGGCACCCCCGAGCATAGCATCCTTAAATCTCACTGACGCCGCTGGCACCTTAGCGTAAAGCACACTCAGGGTGAACCAAGTAAGTAGTATTGGGAAAATCTGGCGAAAATCTATCCAGGGAATGTCTTTAAAAATAAGATAATCATCCGCCATGCCGCCAAACTGACCTGTCCAATAAACTGAAACAGCAATAAGCAAGAGCCAAGCGGTAAAAACAGTCCAGTGGGCTATTATTCTTTGAAAAATTCCTGAGCCCGAATGCACTCTCCAAACATAGTCAATTGCACTCTGAATAGTATTAAAGAGAGCTACGGTTGTAACGATGAGGATTATTATAGTTACGGAATTCAAGTCTTTTACATTAGATCCAAGAGACTCCAAGACCGAAAAAATTTGATTCTGTAGATCTAAAACTATTTCGTTCTCACCCGGAGGCAACATTCGCTCTAAAATACCTCGGATAGCGTCCATAGCCTTAGCTTGGCCAATATTAACACTACTCAAAAGCTGCACGGTCATAGCCGTTAGGGGAACCAAGGCAAGAAGTGATGAATATGCCAGCGCAGCGGCACGCGAAAACCCGTCATCAAAATAGAATCTTTGCGCTCCGATTATGATGGAGCGATATACAATTTGAAATAAATTAAGCAAACGGGCGGCTTTGATCATTATATATGCATTAGCTCAGACTAAAGCCCCTATGAGTTCATAACCCTTTTCAAAATCGGTTTGAGCCTCTCCATCGTTTCTGGAGGAACAAGCTCCGGGTTGGATATTATAGCTGTCTCTAAAGCCCTAGAGGCCATTTCGCTGGGCTTAAGGTCAGCAATTTCCTCAGCTATATATTTAATTACCCTCTTAGCTGATGATGTACTGCGGCCTAAAGTTTCGATAATCTCCGTAACATCAACATCAGAATCAGAACTTCTCCAACAATCATAATCAGTTACCAAACAGAGACAAGCATAGGCCAACTCAGCCTCCCTGGCCAACTTAGCTTCCGTAAGCGAGGTCATACCAATGACTGAAGCTCCAATTGTTCTATAGAAACTAGACTCTGCTCTTGTGGAAAAAGCAGGACCTTCCATACAAAGGTAAGTGCCCTTCTGATGAACATCCCCAGTCAAACTATCGGAGAGTTTCCCAAGGCCTTCTGAAATAAATTTTGTAAAACTTGGACAGACAGGATCAGCAAACTGAACGTGAGCAACAATACCATCACCGAAAAAACTCGCTGCTCTTTGCTTAGTTCTATCAATAAACTGATCGCAAAGAACAAAATCTCCTGGTTTAACCTCTTCTTGCAAACTACCAACCGCACCAACTCCCAAACACCAGGTAGCGCCTAAACTCTTTAAGGCCCAAATATTTGCTCTGTAGTTAACTTCCGATGGAAGTAGCGTATGACCAGGACCATGACGTGGCAAGAATAATACTTCGGAGTCACCAATCACAACCCTCTGGATTGCTCCACTCGGAGAGCCAAAAGGAGTCTCCACAGTAACCGACTCAGACTTCAGGTCTTCGTCCAATTGATAAAGTCCACTTCCACCAATAACTGCTATTGTTTGAGCCATGAGCAACTCTCCTCTATTAAGACTTTTAAAAGATGTGTTTGGTGTCTAATAACTAAGCAAGAGCTTTTTCAGAGTCAGTCGCAAGCTGACCGCAGGCTGCATCAATATCCTCACCCTTGGACCAGCGAACTCTCGCATTCAATCCCAAATCACAAAGTCTATTCTGCCAATTAATAATTTTTGCTTTCTCTGGACTCCTAAAGCCCAAACCAGAATTACTATTATAGGGTATTAAATTAATTTTTGAAGGCAGCTTATTCGAAATAGAAGCCAAGCGCTTTAGATCGGCATCAGAATCATTAACTCCGGCCAGCATAACATACTCCAACGTGACTTCTCTCCTAGTAGTCTTTGTATAGTAATCCAGCGTCTCAAGTAGTTTTTCAATAGGCCATTTCTTATTAATGGGTATCAATTTACTCCTCACCTCGTCGGTGGTTGCATTAAGGGAGATAGCAAGACTAGCTGGAATCTGCTGGTCAGCCATAGCAGTAATTTGTTTAACCAAACCGGAAGTCGAGATAGTTACCCTCTTATAGGAAAGAGCAAGAGCGTAGGGATCGCAGAGTATTTTAGCAGTGCGGAATACATTTTCACTGTTATGGAGGGGCTCTCCCATCCCCATGAAAACAATATTCTTAAACTGCTGCGGTTTTGTTTTTACAGAATCGGGGGGTGAATCTATAAAATCCACTACCGCCATCACCTGCCCAAGAATCTCCCTAGTTGCAAGATTTCTCTTAAGACCCATGAGAGCTGTTCTACAAAAAGTACAGCCGATGGCACAACCAACTTGAGAAGAGATACAAAGAGTATAGCGGCGCGGCTGACAAATAAGTACAGCTTCA
>CALKYB010000016.1 GCA_938003565.1 uncultured bacterium | reverse complement strand
CCGATGGGTTATGCAGCATTTGAAAAAATTGGATTGTTTTAGCGTCGAAGCTCAGAGTGAAGACCTCTACGAAAATGGTGAGTTAGTTAACGAAATCAAGAGTGAGTTTGAGAGTCTTTTTCTATCTAAAGGACTACCTATTTGTAGATTGAAGTTAAAGAGATGCTCCCCTTAATAAAGTTAAAATACACATCTAGTTTGTTTGATCGAGATTGCCTGTTTGGAATCTTTTCGATGCTATTTGCTCTAATAACATCTCTAGGTTCGCCAGTGGATGCTTTTGCACAGAACCTATACGTAGTGAAAGATAAAAACGGTGTGATTACCTTTACGAGCAAAAAGCCTAAGGGTAAATCCAACTATAGGACTATGAAAGCTAGGAGCCCTAGGTTTTCTCGTGTTCATAAAAGACGAGGAGCTAAAGGAGGGTTTAGAGTCCGAAAAAGTCGCTATGATGCTTTGATAAAAAAGACTTCTTTGGCCCACGGAGTCAATCCGGCTTTGGTTAAGGCCGTCATACATATCGAGTCAGCTTTTCGGCCCGGCGCAAAGTCCAATAAAGGCGCTGTAGGGCTAATGCAGTTGATGCCAGCGACCGCAAAGAGATTTGGCGTTAAGGATCGCTACGATCCAGCAGAAAATGTCTCTGGTGGAGTCAAATATTTGCACTGGCTGTTGAAACATTTTAAAGGCAATACGAGACTAGCTCTTGCCGCATATAACGCTGGAGAAGGTGCAGTTAAGAGGCATAAAGGTATTCCACCCTACCGAGAAACTAAAAATTACGTTAAGAAGGTTTCAAAAGCGTTTAGGCTATATCATAAACAGGGCCTCTGAGCATTATGAAAAACACCGAACAAGATACTCAACGAACCGCTAGTTTTTGGTCAAAACACAGCCCCAATCTTTTAACTCTGCTGCGACTTTTCGCCGTGCCCGTCTTTGTTTTTCTTTTGGTAGACCCAACTCCAACCAGTGGCCTATGGGCCACGTTTATATTCATTGGAGCCTCTCTGACAGATTGGTTGGATGGATATTTAGCGAGGCTTTATCATGCAGAATCCATTCTTGGAAAACTTCTTGATCCTCTGGCTGACAAAATTCTTACTATGGCCGCTTTGGTAATGCTAGCCGGAGCCGGAGCTGAACGTTCAATTCCAGCCTGGAGTGTTGTTGCTCTTTTATCTCGAGATATGCTCGTAAGCGGACTTAGGTCTTTAGCTGCGGTTAAAGGAACAATTGTGGAAGCTAGTCGTTTTGCTAAGCATAAAACAGCTTGGATGATGACAGCTATAATTTGTTTATTGATTTCTGATAGACATAGCTTTTTTGGTTTAGATATCGATTTCCACCATGCCGGAATGACTTTCCTCTGGATTTCTCTTTTTTTCTCAGTTACCACTGGCATTCATTATGCAGTGACCTTGAGAAAAGTTTTTGAACAGGCATAGGGACTCATGATGGCACGCGGCTTGCCGAATCTAATTACCATTAACTAAACCTAGGACAGCTCATCTGAGACTATTTTATATGTTGGGTCCTCTAGAATATTCACATCAAGTATCGCCTCTGAGTGTTTTAAGAGTTTTCGACAATCTGAACTTAGATGCTTCAAGTGAAGAACCTTACCGAATTTTTGATATCTCTCGGTAAGTTTATTCAGAGCCTCAATAGCAGAGTGATCCACCACTCGGCTCTCTGCAAAATCAACAATGACCTCCTCAGGGTCATTCTTCGGATCAAACTTCTCACTAAAGACCGTGGTGGAACCAAAAAATAGAGGCCCATATATTTCATAGTGTTTGGCTCCTTTTTCATCGATATGTTTTCTGGCGCGAATCATTTTCGAATTGTCCCAAGCAAAAACCAAAGCAGAAACAACCACTCCGACGAGAACCGCAAGAGCTAGGTTGTGCATAAACACCGTTATAAGTGTAACAATAATCATTACGAGAAAGTCGGAGAGGGGTATTTTTCCGAAAATTCTCAAGCTAGCCCACTCGAAAGTTCCGATAGCAACAATAAACATAACTCCAACCAAAGCGGCCATTGGTAGTTTTTCGATTATTGGCGCACCGTAGAGAATAAAGACAAGTAAAGTTAGCGCAGCAACCACACCTGAAATTCTATTTTTTCCGCCAGCACTTATATTAATCAGACTCTGGCCAATCATGGCACAGCCACCCATACCCCCAAAAAGACCAGTTACGATATTAGCAGCCCCCTGGCCCAAGCATTCTTGATTCCCTCGCCCTCTAGTTTCCGTTATTTCGTCAATTAGACTCAGAGTTAGCAAACTCTCTATTAGCCCAACTCCAGCCATCACAAAGGCGTAGGGGAAAATAATTTTTAGAGTCTCCATATTTAGAGCTACGGTGGGGAAATGAAAGGTTGGAAAACCACCAGATATGGAAGCTATATCTCCGACAGATTTGGTATCAATGTTAAATCCTAAAACAAGAGCAGAAACTGCTAAAATTGCCACCAGTGAGGAAGGAATTGCTTTGGTTAGGCGAGGGAATAGCCAAATGATAGCCATGGTGAGAATTACAAGCCCACTCATGATCAACAACGGCTCACCTGTTAACCAGTTGGCCCCTTGGCCACTAGAATCTGAGATCTTAAACTGCTCAAGCTGAGCCATAAAAATGACAATAGCTAAGCCGTTTACAAAACCAAACATAACTGGATGAGGTACCAGTCTGATAAATTTCCCCAAGCGCATTGCCCCTGCGAGCAATTGTAGTAATCCCATTAAAACAACAGCCGCAAGTAAATACTCAAAACCATGAGACCTTACTAGGGGTGCAACAACCACCGCTATCGCTCCAGTTGCTCCAGAAATCATCCCTGGCCGACCACCAAAAATAGAAGCTATCAATCCCACCGAGAATGCAGCATAAAGTCCCGAGAGAGGAGCCACTCCGGCAATTATTGAAAAAGCTACGGCTTCTGGAATAAGAGCAAGAGCAACAGTAAGCCCGGAGAGGAACTCATTCTTTAAATTAAAATCTTTCTTTTTAAACAAATTTAAGATTGTCATTTTTTCCTAAAAATTAGATTCGCTCGTTTACACACTTAAATTCAACAATCCGAAGGTCCTTAAGGAGGTTTCAGCTGCGCGTAGAGAACAAATCAAACTCTCATGCTTTAAATTTTTTGAACAAATAGAGAGCTATAAATAATGAGGGGGCCTTCTAGCCTGTTAAAGCCTCTGCAACAAGAGCGATTATTGAAATAATATCAGAAAGATTTAGAGGTAGTTTGAGAGCTAGCCAGATATTTGAGGCTAAACCAACAAATTTTCCAAATTAGAGTTAATTTTATGTTTGAAGGTGGGCCACAACATTGATAAACCTTAGAGTGATTGGGTCATAGCTATCTTCCATCTGAAGTAGTACTGCCGCTGTTC
>CALKYB010000015.1 GCA_938003565.1 uncultured bacterium | reverse complement strand
GTAGTTGTAGTTGAACATGATGAAGATATTATTCTATGTGGGGACCATCTAATTGATGTAGGGCCAGGAGGGGGGAAAAATGGTGGTCGAATAGTTTACTCTGGAGCACCATCCGGAATACTTTCAGTAGAAGAAAGCATAACAGGTGCCGCCCTGAAGGAAGGCAGCTCCCCTAGGATTAAGGAATTAAAATCAGCGCCAAACCTACCGTCAATTACAATTTCTGGAGCCAGCGCTAACAATCTAAAAAACGTAGAGGTCCAATTTCCCCTAGAGAGAATCAGTATAGTTTGCGGTGTTTCTGGAGCGGGTAAAAGCTCATTAATAAAGGAGACTCTTCTACCTGGGGTCATTCATGAGTTTGAAAATACGGGACGAAAAAGAGGTAAGAAAATTGGCGATTCTCAGAATTATAGAAGTATCGCTGGAATCGACAATCTTGAGAGGATTATTGAAATAGATCAGACCCAACTGGGTAAAACCTCAACATCAAACCCAGCCTCCTACCTTGGGATTATGAAAGACATACGAAAACTTTATTCCCTGCTACCAGAGGCGGAGACTCGCGGCTGGAAGGAAAAACACTTTTCTTTCAACACTGGGGCTGGTCGTTGCGAATTCTGTAGCGGAAAAGGGTTCATAAAGATTCCGATGAGCTTCCTACCCGAAGCTCGTACTCTTTGCGAACACTGTGAGGGAAGACGCTACAATCCGGAAACGGAATCTCTCTTGTTCAACGGCATTTCCATTGGCAATTTGCTCCAAAAAACAATGAGCGAAGCCCGAGATATTTTATGCAATCATAAAAGAATTCGTCGGTCCCTGGACTACGTTCACGATTTAGGCTTGGGATATATCTCCCTGGGTCAAGCCAGCCATACTCTCAGTGGTGGCGAAGCTCAACGCTTAAAGATCGCAAGAGAGTTAGGGGCGAGAGAAGCCAAAGACACCTTATATATCCTAGACGAGCCAACCGTCGGCCTTCACATGAGTGATGTGGACCGACTGTTTAAGCTACTACAAAAGTTAGTTACTAAGGGAAATACGGTAGTAGTGATTGAACACAATTTGGACTTTATTCGATCTGCAGACCACATTATTGAGTTAGGTGAAGGGCCAGGAGAGGAAGGTGGTCAAATTATATTTTCAGGCACTCCTTACGAACTTTCTAGGTATAAAAACAAAACGGCAACGTCTCGAGCTCTCAATGGATTAATTTCCCAACCCAGGAACCGAAAGAAAGTCCTGGAGAAAACTGTTATAAATCAGTAAGCTCTGAAAAAGGAGATCTAAGTATCGTAACCCTAGTTCCGGCTAATATCTTCGAGAGGCAGAACTAGGGTAAAAAATCCGATCTAGTAGGTAAAAACTCTGCTGGAAATAAATCTAAATAAATTTGTTTTTTGCAGAATGAACCAGGAATTTTTAACCAAGCTAAAACAAAAAGTCGCTAGAGAGAGCTATTCCCAAAAGCCTGTCGATGCAAACCTACTAATGGCCCTGCTCGATGTAGCCAACCACGCCCCTAGTCGGTTCAATTTACAGCCTTGGCACTTTATTGTCGTGCAAAACAAAAACCTCAAAAAACTTATTTATCACGTAGCTCAAGGCCAAACAGCTATACTAGAGGCTCCTTGCACAATTGTCTTAGTAGCCGATCCAGATGCCTGGAAAAAGCCCTTCGAGAGAGTACTAAAACTCAGTGTAGAAGAGGGAGCGCTCAATCAAAAGCGGGCTAAGATTTATAGAAAAAACATTCAAAGCTATTTTAGCACCGGTCCCTGGGGACTAAAGGGACTTTTTAAAAGAATGGTTTTACCCATTAGAAGTCACAGAACCCCAACCCCCAACTTTGTATCAACGAAACGGGAAATCAGAGACTATGTTATTTCCCAGGCAATGCTCGCGGCGGGTTCTCTAGTTGTTGCCGCTAAAGCTTCTGACCTGTCACTGTCAATCATTCAAAGCTTCGATGAAAACAGATTAAAAAAACTCCTGAACATACCTAAACACATGAGTGTTCCTCTACTGCTACCTATTGGATATTCCTTGGAGATTGATGACACCGCAGTAAAAGAAGTGAGATTTCCTGTTGAGGACAAAACCAGCATAGATCTATTCGGAAATACTATTAGGAATCAGACCTAAAACCCCAAATTGCTAACTACCCCTAATTTAGTACTTTAGCACCCAAACAGATTGTCCAAAAGCTCCAAATTCGCCACCAGGAGCAACCTCAAACGATTCTGAATCCGAAGAAAAGCAAGTCTCGACTTCCAGCCCAGCTGCTTCGACCACAGTCTCCACAAAAGGCTTAGTCGTAGATCGACATTTCAAACCTTCAATGGGCTCACTTCGCCCTAGAGCCAAGTCTCTAGCAAACTGACTTTCCTCTAAAAGTAGAAAAGAAGTAACAAGCTTACCCCCAGGCCTTAGGATTCTCTTCAAACCCAACAAATAACGAAGAACCTCTACTTCGCTCATGTGAGAAAAAACGGTAAAAGCAGAAATCATATCCACGCTGTTGCTGCCCAACAAAGGAAACTCCGAGTCGGTCTCTAATAACCATGTCGCATTGTTCTCTCGAATTTCTTGGGAAAGAAGCTCTCGGCGGGTACGTTCCAGGGCTGACTCAGAAATTTCCATTCCTAAGTAATGACCGTTCTCAAGATATGGTAAGGCAAAACTTGTCATGGAATCTAGCCCACAGCAAAAATCTAGCAAGCTATGACCAGGCTCCATGCCACACTCAAGCATTATGCTAAATTTTAGAAAAGCAATCGACGGTAAATCTGAGGCAAGAACACCTAAGCTCTCCTGTGTCTCTCGTTGGGTAAACTCTTCGTAGTAGTCATAAAAACTCTGTTCGGAGGAAGGAGCAAAGGCAATACGCTTAACGGTGCGTCCAGTCTTTCTAAGTAAGCCGGAAAGCCCACCAATCCCTCTAGAGCCAGACTCCGTCAAGCTAGAACTCTGAGGCTCAGAATCAGCCAAGTTAGTTTCTAAATTTCTCTTACCCATACTTTAATTCGCCTCGAATCGAATCATAGAGTCACTAGGCGCTCAGAAAAACCGACAAAGACACTACTAAAAGAGCAGATCTCCTCACCACTAATTCGCAGTAAAATCAGAATTGAGCACTATATAGACAACTGCAAGTGTTCAAGTCTCTTTGAGTTAATCTCAAACACACTCTAGCCCTCCTAAGACCTCCTTTTAGGGGAATACAACCTAACTTTCATAGAATCTTCAAAACTGATTAAGTTTTGACCATGAGATCAAAGCTGTGGTCTAAAGTGGAGTGAGTTTGCGAAATTCATTTCACCGTGAACGCTCACCAATCACCGTTAAACTAATATGAAATGAACATTCTGGCAAAGGAAACTTTTAGAGTTCTAACTTGAAATTATTTATCTTCATTATGCTTAGCTTGGTGTTCCTACTAGTAGGAGCGGGTTTTCTTATTTCGTCTCTACCGAACAAAGCCGCCAAAGATTTTGAGGAAAAGCTCAAAAAAAAATTATCAGACGAAACGGAGAAAAAATAGAGCGAGTCCAAGCAAACTCCACTAAAAACCTGAAAACACCGTAAAGGACTTTGTTAAACCGAAACACCGCTCAAAATAAAACTCGGCACCTGGGAAAGCCCGCACCAACTCCTTTTTACTCATTAATCGAACTGAATTGACTAGGGTTTGAGCCTCCTCGTCACTTGTTACTCTTTGGGTCCATCCTAGGGAAAAGTTTTTTACTAAAAATTTGCGAATCCAAAACGGTAAGAACTGAAAGAAGGGGAAAAGAAAATGGGGTTCTATCGGAAAATAGTAGTTTGGCGTTTGAACAACATACCTCTTACCAACCCGAGCAATCTCTCGAGCCATTTTTTGTTGATCAGACAAGGAACCCACATGTTCGATAACGGAATTTGAAAAAACTAAGTCAAATTGATTGTCGGCGAAACGACTTAAATCCCTGGCATCTCCGGAGAGAGACTCAACGACGGGTTGAGTAAACTGCTCTGCCTCAAGGTTTAACAGAACTATCTCTAATCCTGAGAATTCCTCAGAATCCATTTGATGCCAGTAGTTGGTAGTTCCACCAAGATCCAGGATGCGGACTGGCCTTTCTATCGTCTCAAGCTTTTCAGAAAACCAAGCAAAACGCTTTTGCCTAAATCTATTGGCTAAAGACCCAGCAGTCGTGTTATCGGCCCAACTTTTAAAATATCTCATATATAGGCGTACCCTTTTAAAATCCCCGTATCCATCCTATCTTTCAAAAGCCTATATACCCCGCCCACTAAAAATTTCGGCTTTTAGTTGAAATCTCGAGCGGGGTATTCGCTGGGCTTGTCCCAGCGCAGATAT
>CALKYB010000014.1 GCA_938003565.1 uncultured bacterium | reverse complement strand
CCCTCTCTTTCTTATTTCGAGTGGTTGTTAAAGTACGGTACCCTGGGATTTGTTCTTTCGGCGGCTTTTCTTCCGATAACTTTAAGTTTCATACACCGCTTTGTTTTCTCTCCAAAGCGGTGCTCCTTTATTGATCTATTTATTTTGCTGCTGGTTTCCTATTTTTGTATTTCATGGACATTGATGGGTTTGATTTTTGTACCATTGGTCTTTCTCTCCATAGGAAAGATTATTTGGACTCGGGATTGGCCACGAGCAATGTTTGTTTTGGGATTTGCTCTTTTATTTGCTATTTTTAATGGGCCTTGGATGAAAGTATTTATTGAGGAGTCTAAGGTGTTTTCATTTTTAGATGGAAATTCTCTACCCGGAGCAAGTTCTACTGTCAGCCCCGAGATTGTCGATCCCTCATTACAGACTGAAACTCTTGAGAAGAACAAGGCAGAAACGGTTGAGCAGTTGCGAAATAATATTAATAAAGCAAACCCTTTGTTACTGATTTTATTCGTTCCGGCTGTATTCGCCCTTCCGGGATTTTGGTTGAAGGTCGCTTTTAGTTCGCTCGCAGTTTGGATATTTTGCCTCAGTTGGTTTGGTGGAATTTATAAACCTCAGCTTGAATTGAGTCGGCTGGTGCTTCCTTTTTGTTTTTTGGCGATAGTCCCGATCTCTGTAGTGTTTGATAGGTTATTGGCTAGGGTTGGTGACTGTGGTGAAGGACGTTTTACAGGTCTTTGGTCACGGGTTTTTAACTATAGCATTGCTGTTTCTATTCTAGGGCATGTTTGTCTTTCTCCTATTATTGCAGTTGCAGCGTGGTCGAATAGATCGGACGAGCATTTTGTTCTTCAGAGAAAGGAGTTTAAGGAACTTTCTCTAGCTTTGGATGAGCATGGTGGAGAAGGCAAAGTTATTTTCCTTGGTTTTGTTCTACATGAGTTGGGTTCAACCCATGGAATCTCACAGGATGGTGGTCATATTGCTCCATTGGCTTTCATGAGTGGAAAACCATTATATTCTTCGGATTTTTATCATACCCGCTGGAGTTCAGTGGATCCGATACCTGTGATGTTTAGGCAAAAGTCTACGGCTGGGGTTGAGGAGTTCTTGGACCTGGTAGGTGCCTCGGCTGTAGTTACCGCTAAGCCCGAATGGATTGATTATTGTAAGAAGGATTCTAGGTACGAGGAGGTGCATACTGGTAGACACTTTACGATGTTTCGTCGGCGAACTAGTGCGAATCTTTGGTTTCTGGAAGGAGAAGGGGATGTGACTATACTTTCTGATGGATTTCGGGTGACTCCGCGCAATGATAGAGTAGTCGTTAAGCTGCGGTATCTGCCAAAATTAAAATGTATTCCCCAAGACTCCTGTGAGTTGAAGCCAAGATACGCCTTTACTGAAGAAACAGGGAAGTCTAAAACGCAGGATGTAGATTTTATTGAGATTCTATTTGCTGCGGAATCTTTAACCGAGGAATTGTCCTGGAGGGTCTCCTACTAGGCTGTGGATAAGTCCATAGCCGGCCTTTTTATTCAAATTACGGATGCCCCGTAGTCAGTTCTTCGAAAAAAAGGATGGTATGTTTTCTGATGCTCGTGCTAGCCTTCTTCCGAATTGAAATTTCATGTTTAGCTCTGTAGTGGGAGCTTTATTGTAATTCGATACGAATTGGGTTGCTTGAGCTAGATGTTTTGTTTTTTTGCAATTCTTTTTAGAAAAACTAACCTTCTGACACTCAGGTGAACAATGAAAATCACTAGAAACTTCTCCTTTACAATAATTTCTTTTATCCTCTTATTGGCAACAAACTGTGTTGCTCAAGTTGACGGGGTCGTGTTTAGAGATTTTAATGTTGACGGGGTTTTTTCATCTGGTAACTCAGAAATTGGTATCGCAAATGTTGAAGTGAATGCCTACGATGACACCGGTACCTTAGTAGATCAAGACTTTACCTTCGAATTTAATTGTACTGCCGCAGGAGTTCCAGATGCTAGTTGCACGGGGCCTGGACTTCCTCAGCTAGGTTTTTACAGTGTTACTGTTCCGGCTGGAACCCCTCACCGAATCGAGTTTGTATTGCCAGCTGATGGCTCGCTCGATTTTCTAACAGCGGGTTTTGGTGGAAGTAGCTCAGTAATATTTGCTTCGAGTGGCGAAACGAGAGATGTAAGTTTTCAGAGTAGTTCCCAGTACTGTCAAGATGATCCGGATATTTTTGGTGCTTGCTTCCCGCTTGGGCCGAACGCGGGGAATACCACAGAGGTCCTAATTAGTTTACCTTATGGAGCTACGGGAGATGATCCATCTTTGCAGACTTACCTAACTTTGGCTGAGACAGCGGGATATGAGGTGGGGTCTATTTGGGGACTCGCCTATAACCCAATCAACGGTAAGGTATACACCGCCGCCGCATTGAAAAGATTTTCTGAAGTCGGGGAGGATGGGCTCGGAGCTATACATGAAATTGACCCCAACGGAACTCTTCCAAATGCTAGCCTTTTTGCTTCTTTATCCGCTGGTTCGGTGACCCATAATTTTGTTGGAGATTTTGCGGTTGACCGCGAGATTGACGCCTATGGAAAGATTGGAAAAGTTGGCCTTGGGGATATAGATATTTCAGATGACGGTACCCATTTGTATGTGATGAACTTAAATAATAATGGATCGTTGCATATTTTTAATATTGATACTCAGACTGAAGTTGCTCAGTATGCTGTAACTGATCCAGGTTGTAGCGACCCTACAGATGTTAGACCTTGGGCTACGAAGTACCATGATGGAGAATTGTATATTGGGGTATTATGTTCCGAGGAAGCCGCTGGGGGCAGCGATGCGAACTTATCAGCTCATGTCATGCAGCTGACTCCCGGAGCTGGAGGTGGTGATTTTACTACCATCCTAACAGTTCCATTGAATTATCAGAGAGAAACATCTCACTCTACTTGTCTTGGCAGAACTCCTCCTCTGGATTTTAGAGGATGGTATCGTTGGGACTCTGTGCCAGCTAACTTCCCTGTAAACAACACATGTATTGGAGATGAAAGGTTGACAGCGCCTTCTCCGATATTTGGTGATATTGAGTTTGATATCGACGGTTCAATCATTATGAGTTTTATTGACCGATTTTCTATGCAAACAGGTGCTGACACTCTGGCTCCTGATCCTGTTTTTGATGCGGATCCCGAAGGACCGCTTTGGTACACATTTGGTGCAGGTGACATTCTTCGAGCTTGTTCAACTGGACCTGGATATATTTTAGAAGGGAATCCTGGTTGTGAACAGGAGAAGGAAGCCGTAGGGGATCTGGAGTATTACTGGGGAGAACATCATGACTGGGGCGGTGGCTCCGGGCCCTTGCAACATGAGGAAACAGCCTTGGGTTCCTTGGCTCACCTTTTTGGGTCTGGGCATGTTGTGAGTCCAACTTATGATCCACTCGATGAACCAACTGGCTCCAACATAAGATTTAATACCTTTGGCTACCGTTGGTTGGATAATGTTACAGGCGGCATGGTGCAATCTTATCAGCTCGGCTCAGGGGCTTTTTCTAAAGGGGTTCAGCTAGGAGACGTTGAGTTTGAATGTAAGCAAAGTCCGGTCGAAATTGGAAATAGGGTTTGGAAAGATACTGACGGTGACGGTATTCAGGATCCGAGTGAGAGTCCGATTCCAGGAGTTAGTGTAGATCTATTTTGCGATACAACTGGTGATTCCACTCCAGACACTCTGCTTGCAACAGCTGTAACCGACTCTGATGGTCAGTATTTATTCTCCAGTGATCCAATGAGATCCGCTGATACCACCGCTAGTGCTATTTATGATTTGGGTGGTTTTGGCCTCGATGGGCTTCCGAATACTGCAGATGATTTAGCGGCGGGATTGAGACCTTCATTTGATGCTAATGCGGATGGTGATTTTGACGACGCGAGTGATTTTAGGAATGTTTGTTCTGTAAGAATATCGGGTTATGCAGCACAAACTGCTCTAGCTGGCTGTGCCCCTTCAGCAAACGATGTCCCTGATAGCCTTAACACTGTGAACCCTGGTGGTGATTCTACTAATCTAGCATTATTAGATATTAGAGATTCTGATGGAATTATCTCCGGTGCCGATTTGGAGGTAGTGTTTGAAACAGGTGAGTCCGGTGGTAATAATCATTCTTTTGATTTCGGGTTTATTCCGGTTGGATCGATAGGTGACTATGTCTGGATGGATACCAATGCTGATGGAGTTCAGGATACAGGTGAGCTGCCAATTGCAGGCGTAACAGTTAAACTCACCTCTGATGGTCCGGATGGGATTAATGGAACAGCCGATGATATCAGTCTAACAGATGTGACAGATGGCTTAGGCTTGTACTTATTCCCCAATCTTCCCTATGCTGATTATTTGGTTATGATCGACACCGCCACACTTCCAGCAGGGAAAATTCAAACTTTTGATGCTGACGGGACCTTGGACCATATGTCGACGCGGACAATTGATGCGGTGACTCCAGACCCACGAGACCAAGATTTTGGTTATGATGATGCACCAGTTGGATCTATTGGTGACTATGTCTGGATGGATAGCAATAGTGATGGTGTTCAGGATGTTGGAGAGTTACCAATTCCGGGTGTGACAGTGAAATTGACATCTGATGGGCCTGATGGAGTAAATGGAACCGCAGATGATATTAGTCTAACGGACGTGACTGATGGAGGAGGTTTATATTTATTCCCTAACCTTCCTTATGCTGACTACTTAGTAATGATCGATACCGCGACTCTTCCCACGGGTAAGCTTCAGACTTTTGATGCTGATGGTGGTTTGGATCACATGTCAGTGAGAACTATAGATGCTACCACTCCCGATGCACGGGATCAGGACTTCGGCTATGTTAATGCTCCAGTTGGCTCAATAGGTGACTACGTTTGGATGGATAGCAATAGTGATGGCATCCAGGATATAGGAGAGTTACCGCTATCTGGAGTTACCGTTAAGCTTACCTCAGATGGACCTGATGGGCTTGCGGGCACAGCAGATGATATCAGTTTGACAGATGTGACCGACGCGAGTGGATTGTACCTTTTTGTAGGCCTTCCCTATGGTGATTATTTGGTGATGATTGACGCAGCTACATTGCCGGTCGGTAAAAGCCAAACTTTCGATGCGGATGGTGTTCTTGATAACATGTCAATTAGGACAATTGGTGCGGCTGATCCAGATCCAAGGGATCAGGATTTTGGTTATGTAGGAGCTCCGACTGGCTCTATTGGAGATATCGTTTGGTGTGACGACAATGCCAATGGCATTATCGATGCTGGCGAAGATCCAATAGCAAACGTGTTGATAAAGTTAACCTCTGCTGGGCCGGATGGTATCAGTGGTACGGCCGATGATATTAACCAGACTTCGACAACGGATACAGCGGGAGTCTATCTTTTCTCTGATTTGCCTTATGGGGACTATGTCGTAATGGTTGACTCGTCCACTCTTCCGGCAGACAAAGGACCGACATTTGATTTTGATGGTAATTTAGACCAGATGTCCAGTCGAACTCTTAGTGCTGCAGACCCAGATCCAAGAGATCAGGATTTTGGCTATGGCCCGGGCGCACAACTTGGTGACTTTGTTTGGCTTGATGTTAATCGAAATGGAATACAGGACCCAGGAGAAGTTGGAATTGGTGGGGTCGGTGTTCAATTAGCCTGTGGTGGAGCAGATGGAGTGCTTGGTACAGCAGATGATTATATTCAAGTTGATGCCACGGATAGTTCTGGCTTTTACTTGTTCCCAAATATTCCACCTGGACTATGTAAAGTGACTTTTTTCCCTCAATTGGGCTACGAGTTTACTTCTACCGATTCGGGTATCGATGATACAGTTGATAGTGATGTTGACCCAGCTACAAGAATGTCGGGGATTTACTCTATTCTTCCAGGAGACAGTAATTTAACAGTTGATGCGGGTATGTATTTAGTTGGGGGGACTTCGAGTGTTCTTTGGAACGGATTTTGCGACCAACAGAATTTTGTTTCCATGACTAATGTTTGTTCTAGTCCAGTGAATGTCGCTCTTCAGTTGTTTGGTAGTAGTGGAACTTTGTTGTCTTCAGAAAATGTGTTGGTGCCTGCTGGAGGCCAAGTTGACTACTCTGTCAATTCAATGCCCGGATTTAGTCTTTTCGACTATGGGGTAGTCAATTTGGTTAGTAGTCCAGCAGGATGTATTTCTGGTTCAATGGGACTGTTTACTCCAGTTTTAGAAGGCCAGTTTTTTGCTCCGGAATTTCGGGAACAGAGTCTCGGTGGAGTAAACAATCTGTTTTCTTTATCTGATGGAACTCAGTCGAATGCCTGTTACGCGACTTTTAATACGTTTAACCCTAGTCTTAATTTAGAGGATAGTTCGTTAGCTACAGTGCACTGGCTTCAGCTAGCGAATCTCGAACCTCAAATGAAAGAAGACTTTACTATTAATCGCTATGATTCGCAGGGGGAGTTGATTTCAACTGAATTGGTGAGCTTGGATCCGATGGCTCGAAAAGACATTGCTGTGGGTCATGAGGACGATGAGTTGAATCGCTACGGTATTGTTGAGGTAGTCCCATCAAGGTCTGGAGCACGTTATGAAGCTCAGCTCTTTAGATATGGAGCTGATCAAACTGTGTTAGACGGTGAGAGAATGAGTTCCTTTGATTTAGGAGATTCATGTTCGTTGGGCTCTGACAAAAAGCAGTATTTAAGTGTTTCTCGAGGAGCTGGTAGTCAAAATTGGTTGGAGTTACAAAATATTGGTAATACTACGGAGTTGGTGAGTGTAAATGTTTTCTCTAATACCGGTGGTTTAGTCGAATCATTCTCGGTTGCACTTCAACCTAAAGCTAGTCAGCACATGGATATTGTCTCGGAGTTTCTTCCAGGTGAGTCAGGTTTAGTATCGATTGAGTCTTCAGGCGGGGGGAGGATTCTTGCTAAGAGTACTGCTTATTTCTATCGAAGTGATGGTCGAATACAAAGTGCTTTTAATTCTGAAGCTCGTGGTTTAATAGAGGAAGATGGAGTGGGGAGTTACAATACTTTCCGCAATCAAGATAATTGGCTTCGATTGTACAATGTTAGCTCGAAGAAAGTGAGAGTAAGAATTACTGGGTTTGAGCAATCAGGAACTACTGATGGTCAGTCATCAGAAATTGAGATAGAGGGCCAGACTGGTGTTGATATTCATTTGAATGGCTTGTTATCACTTCAGCCTGATGCAGTTGGTCGAGTTGTTGTAGACCCATTGAGTCCGAGGTCAGTTCTTGCTGAACTTGTAAGAGTTGAAACGGATAGCAACGTCGGGGGATTAAAGGCTGTAGAGAGTTTCGCAGTTAATTAGTTTTGCTGGGAACTAATTCAGTCTAAAATGTCCGGGGTACGTAGCGAAGTGGTGTGAATGGCCGTCTTTTGCAAAAAAACTTAAAGAAAGTTTGCGTGCTTTCTTTTTGGACTGTGATGCGTGGAGCCGAGCATTCCCACCTATCTACCCCCAATTTGTTTAAGGCTATTTCTAAGTCCTCATTACTTGTTGTTGAAGGCATATCAAAAACTTTGTATTCAAATTGCCTTAGTTTTTTTATTTCTTGAGCCGGTAGAGTCTCAGAGGAGTTCTTTAAGGCATCTTTGATTTTCACACTGACTGCTTCAGCTATTTCTTCGGAACTTTTGCCAATTTCCTGGCCAAGAGCTTCTGCCTTCTGACTGAGGTCGGTTGCAACTTCAGTGGCTTTAGCATTCCAATCACTAGTCTTAGCCTCTTCATTAACACTTCGCTCCTGGGGTTGCTGACAAGCAGCAAGCATTGAGTAGCAAAGGCAAAGGAGAAGCAGACCGAGTTGGTGATTGTTTAGTTTTTTTAGAATCATGGGTAGTATTTTGAAGCTCAGCGCCTTTTAAATCAAGGCTTTCCAAGTTCAAACCTTCAATACTTGTTCCGGATTGAAAGTCCTCCTTTACATGCCTTAAGTTGTCATAATTACACAATAAAAATAAGATACTAAACCGGTAGTGAATAAATGTCGACTAAAACAGTCTGGAAAAGATTAGTTTGGTTCAACATTCGCTAGTTAGAGCTCTAGCAATTTCTCACGGTTTAAAAATGGTCAGCTTCTTAGAGCAACTTCTTCGAGGGCATCGCGCCAGAAAAGGGTTTTTATTGAAGAAGACCCTTGTAGGAGCAACTGTCTTTTTGCTCCCGATAATATGTTTCCTCGATAAGAGCTATGCATACGAAACCTTAGATGTTTATAACATTGGCGATCCCGGAGACGGGCGGGGTTTATCAGCGGCCCTAACTGCTGATAATCGCTTAGCACTCTCATATTTTAGAGAGCCATTTAAAGCTCTTAAGTATAGCGAGTTTGGTCCAGAGGGGTGGGTGACAGAGGTTGTTAGGTCACGAGATTTTGGATCTCAGTTAGAGACTGCTCTTGTGTTCTATAATAACCAACCGGTTATATTTTTCTTTGATGATGCAGGGCGCTTGTTGGTGTCTTTTCGGAATGAGTCCGATCAATGGAATTTCCATATAATAG
>CALKYB010000013.1 GCA_938003565.1 uncultured bacterium | reverse complement strand
AAGCAAATATCTAGGTAAACGAGATTGCTTACAAACAAATCGAGGAAATTCTTACAAGCCCAACTATAACTGGCTTGAGAATTGTTTGTTTATTGACCCACCAGACAAAGAAAAACGCCTTTGGAGTACAGCAAAAGCCTTACAAAACCCAGCTGTCCTGGGGGTGATTGCGGACGTCAGCTTTGCCAACCTCACTCAAACGCGCCGCCTTAAACTAGCAGCAAAAAAAGCAAATGCCTTGGGGCTTCTTTTTAGAAGTCCTTGGGAAATGAAAGATCGCTCCACCCTAAAATCAGCTGCCAGTAGCCGTTGGTGTATTAAGCCACACCCTGAAGGATGGGAGATTAAATTAGAATATGCGAAAGGCTGCAGGGCTCCATTCCAATGGATACTAAATGAAGACTTTAAAACCGAGAAAATTCAATTTTCTAAAAACAACCCCAAAATACTAAAGGCTTGAATCGAAATGGCTTTTGATAAAAGTGCTACCACTAACCAGCCTTAGCAAGAGACTTTCGAGCTTCTATGCCAATTACTTTTCCCATAATCTCATTTCCGCTCTTATTTAAATGACAACAGTCATCAATATAGAGGGTTTCTGAATTATCTTTAAAAACTTTACTTAGATCAAAAAACTTCACCCCACTTTCCTTTAACTTCTCTCCATACTCACGCAGTAAAGGGTAGCCAACTCTAACATTAGGGCCCCATAACTGAGCTGAACTACTTAGCTCAAGCTCTTTATCACTGAGCACTTTTGAATCGGCATCGTAAAGATTCGGTTGTAAAAAATGCAAATAGACTATCCCTGACGCTTTCGAAACAGCATCAATTTGCAGCGAGGATCGCTGCCAAATACCCACCAGGTCCTTCTCTATATTCTCTGAGTCAAAATTCTTAGGTCCAGATAAAAGATAGCTGCTAGACTGCTTACTAGAAGCTTCGGAATTAAGACTTGCTCGATGCTTTGAAATCTTTTGCATAAATATTTTGTCACTCAGTTTCCAAAACAAACTAGCTGAACTACTCATGTAGGCCTTACTACTCAACATCAGCGAACTAAAACCAACTTGAAGCTCCTCAAGCATGACTAACTTTCCTAACTTCTTAGACTCCCTGGAATCCTGAAAATTAACATTTAAATCCCCCCAATAAGTGGGATAGAACGGGCTGATATTTTTCCCAACATTGCCAATCTTTGGCAAAGTCACCTCATTGAAACCGTCCAGGTTGACAATCATATCAAACTCACCACCTAAAGCTGAATGATACAAAAAGGAAAAAAGCTGTTGAGGTTGCTTATAACCACCTAAGGCAAGGCGGACCGGAACAATAGTCTTTCCTTTTATTGCCGTACTCTTGCTCAACTCAGAGCGAAAAGACTCAAAGCCTTCATGAGAAAGCCACCAGGCAACAGACCCACCCAAAAACCCAACTATAAATTTATCAGAAGCTCGCTTTTGAATCGGCTCAATCTCATCGAGATATCCGTGACGGTTAAGGGAGTAGGGTCCATGATCCTGAATCGGTGTTTTCGCATCCGGATCATGCACATAACCCAGGTAGGGATGAAGAACACTAGCTTGCCCCGTCATTGGGTTAACCGACTCTTCTCCAGTTACAACAGCTCGAATTTCTTTCTCGATAAATGAAGGTGAGAAAAACGGCACACTCAAAGTAAACAAAACAACAGCAGAAACTATCTCTAGAAATAGAAAAACTCCGGCTAAAACAGAAGATAATTTAACAATAGATCTAAACAAACTCTCTTTCCTATTTTCTCCGTTAAGCAAGCTAGCAAGGCCCTAAAAGCTTACCACGGAGGATAAAGCCTTTCCAGCGGGACAGGTCAGTGGTATTACAACATTAAACCAGTTAACTTTGGAGAAACGGAACCGTGAAAATCAAAACAATTCAAAAAACATTAAAAACCTTACCCCTAACTTTAATCCTCCTTACCCTTGCAAGTTGCAGTGCGGTAGAAAATTTAAATTTAGGAGAGACGGTAACTCACATTGGCAAGCAGCTAAAAGCCTCACATCCAATCGATCCCAAAGCCGGACCGAAAGTGGCAAAAGCAGTAAAGTCTAATTTTTCACGCTACAAATCAGCCATCCGTAATAACAATGGATCCGCAGCTTCAAAGTTAGTTTCTCAGTCAACAATAGACTACTATACAAGAATAAAGAAAATAGCCCTCTCTGGACCTGCCCCACAAGTTAGAAACTTAGGCGTAGTGGACAAGCTAATTGTTTTAACCCTGCGCCACCGCGTGCCAAGAAGTCGACTGGATAGCATGTCTGGGAAAGACCTATTCGAACATACTGTTTCATCGGGTTGGACTAAGGCTCCTCAAGACAAGCTAGGTTTTATTTCTGGTAACGAGGAACTAGCTTTTGGCCACCTATCACCTGACGGCAAGCCAGGAATCGACAAATTGAAGTTTATGAAAGAAGCTAATTCTTGGAAATTTGATGTAACTTCCTTGCTTGAAATTAGCGAAAAAACTTATAAAGAAAAGCTCTCTGGCAGCAATTCTTCACCTGACCAGTTTGTACTTTCGATACTAGAGAATTCTTCTGGCAAAAAAGTAAGAAGAAATATTTGGTATCCGAATTTCTACAGATAGGAGTACCTTTGGGTTGGCTGCTTTATTTGAAAGTTGCCAACCCAAAACGCCCAAGCAGTGCAAACCAGAAACATTATCCAAAAATGGTTTCAAACTGGCCTAAGAGAGCTAGAAGACAAACACCTTACCCGAATACTCTCGCCCCTCAAAAAATCTCCCCAAGGATTCTTAGACCAGAAGAACAAAGTTCTCCTCGACTTTGCCTCAAATGACTATTTAAATTTGGCTGGCGATGAGAGAATTCGACATGCCGCTAGTGAAGCTGCTAAGGTAGGTGGTGGTAGCGCTTCCGCTTCTAGACTAGTGACAGGAACTCGCGAGAGCCATATAAGGTTAGAAGACAAACTTGCCAAATGGACAAAACGTGAAGAAGCGCTAATTTTTGGAACTGGCTACCAAACAAATATTGGTGTGGTACAAACTCTTGTCGGAAGAAACGACACTATCTTTATAGACAAATTTGCCCATGCCTCACTCGTCGACGGTAGTATTCTCTCCCGAGCAAAAATCAAACGCTTCAAACATAACGACCTAGAGCACCTAGAAACCCGTTTAGTCGCTGAAGGTAAAAATAGAAAAGATTCTGAGAAATTTTTAATCATTACCGAATCTATTTTTAGCATGGATGGCGATAGCCCAAATTTTTCAAAACTCAGCAGCTTAGCGGCTAAGTTTGATTGCCTGCTGTTAGTTGATGAGGCTCATTCATTCGGAGTCGCTGGAGAGAATGGCTCCGGTTTTATGACAGAAATAAAAGAAAACAGAGACCTGACATTAGTCACTGGAACATTTAGTAAATCACTAGCTAGCTTTGGTGGCTTTGTTTGTTGCTCATCTCTACTAAAAAGATATCTCACCAGTAAAGCTAGATCTTTTATTTTCAGCACCGCTCCACCTCCCGCATGCCTAGCTGCAGCTGAATCAGCTTTAGAAATTTGCAAAGAGGAGAAGATTCTTGGAAGCAATCTACTCAAATTGTCAGGCGATTTTCGCGAACTTCTCCAGTCAGCGGGTTTTGAAACTATGACTTCAACTTCTCAGATCATTCCTGTTCTGATTGGAACAAGCGAGAAAGCAGTCATTGCATCCACTAAAATGAAAGAACTTGGAGTAATGGTAGCAGCCATGAGAACTCCAACAGTTCCAGAGGGTCAGGCTAGACTTCGCTTCTCGGTAAATCTTAAACATGACAAAACGGCCTTAAACCTGGCAAAAAGCGAGTTGGAGAAAGTACTTAGTTAGTATCATCATTCAGCTTTTCGCCCTTTTTTTAAAAACAAAAAGTATCCATTCCAAGAAAGAGACCCTCCTCCATTTGATTATTAAACACTCTTCGGGTAGCGTTGTTTTTCATAGGTTTTACGATCTCCCTTATGGGGGGCTCCTTTTTTTCAATACGAGTAGAAACTAGTGTCTAAAATAATCAAAGGGCTTGTCGGATCTGTCACACAAAGCCTATCTGCCCGGAACAGAGTCCCACAAGTTTCAATTACCGTCAGTGGAGACGATTGGAAATCGCCTAAAGTAGCTGCATTCCTGCTACCCCTCCCTAATGACGACTTAGGTGCGTTTGAAAAGGAAGTTCAAAAGGCACTCAATCGAGAGGTTTTAATGGCTGTCCGTAATCAAGAAGTGTCTAACCAAAGTGAAATTGACTCGTCTCTCGGCACATTGAATTTAGTAGCCGAAAAGTTCGGGGCAGGTCTGACCTTAGCTTTATCACTTTCAGCAGCTAGAGCCGCCGCTGGTAGTGAAGCTTTCTTTCTCTACCTCAGGAAACTACTTTCTGAAACAAACCCAAAGTCCGTGATTCTACCAAACGTTAATTTCGCAATTGCGAGTATCGACACAAACGATAATCCGAACTGCTCAATTGAAGAAATTATGATTAAACCGGTTAGCGATAAACAGGCTTACTTCGAAGATTCTTTTGCTGTCCGGGAGATTCTTAGTGGACTCGAAGTAGTGGCAGATCCTCGGGGCTCATCGAGGGGATTTGATAGTGATAAACCGTTAGCTCTGAATCCTAAAGATGACCTTGAAGCTTTGAACACAATACTTGAGGCGCTAATCGCAGTGGGTCAAAGCATACACAATATTCACTTCTCCATCTCTATTAAGAACGGTGTTTTACCAGACGAGTTGAAAATGAAACTACACAGTTGGAAAAGTCATTTTCCAATCACAGAAGTTCACTTCTCAAAAGATTCTGCCTCACTTTCTGATTGGAAGATGTTCACTCAGACCCTAAAGCCCGGCCTAATTGCCGTATGCAGAGATTACTCTTACCACGATTTATCGGAGCTAAAGAGTGAGCTCAACGTCAAACCGGCCAGTAGGGCGTTAATTCCAACGTCTGGCTTCAAAACCCTTTCTGAGTTGTTAGAGGTAGCAAGCTTGCTAAATTCAAGCGGAGTAGAGCCCATTCTATCTGACTCTGGGCTCCCCTCCACCGAAGGCGAACTTCTAGTGGATTTAGCGGTGGCGCTTGACTGCGACAGCGTAAAAGTCTCTGACACTAGTTCACCAGTTTTCGCCCAAATTGGCTGGATCAACGGCCACGCCGCGCAGCAAGGACTGAGTACTCAACGAATGTTAAAAGAACAGTAGGTTATCTTACCCTGAGGTGGAATCACAACCACCTCAGGTCTTCAAATACAGTTGTTTATACCCCGCCCACTATAAATTTCGGCTTTTAGTTGAAATCTCGAGCGGGGTATTCGCTGGGCTTGTCCCAGCGCAGAAATTTATTTAATGAAACCAAAATATGACTGCAAGACCGTAGGTCTTGGCTAGAAAAGTCAGAAACTCAATGTTTAAGCGACTAATACCATTTTCTTGCGAAGCTGCGCTTCTAAGAATATCTTGAGCGGGGTATGCCTGTATAATGGCCTCGCTCATGCTCGGCTTATACTGAAACTATGGAAGGTAAACTAAAATACCGAAATTTATAGTGGTTTCAGTATAAACTCTTGGACACAGCCAGCTAAGAAACCAAATTGAGCAACACTTCTCGAACCTCGCCTAACGAATCAAAAACCCTATCTGCCTTCGAAAAGTCAGCATCAGCCGTCATCTCTGTCTTAATTACAAAACAATCAAGACCTGCTGCTTTGGCTGCTCGAAGGCCACGCTCTGAGTCTTCAACCACTATGCAGTCCGCTGGGGCAAAGCCACTTCTCTCTATGGCGAGAAGATAAGGGTCTGGCTGTGGTTTAGAGCGAGCGTAGTCTCCATTGGCCAAAACAAAAGAAAAATACTTCATGAATCCGCTTCGTGCATGAATAACTTCAAAATGCTCCCTATAAGCGCTAGTGACAATAGCCATGAAGTAATGAGGGGAGAGTTGTTCTAAAGTTTGAGCTGCACTTTCAACTATTATGTCTTCAGTCGAAACAAGCTCCGCATATATACCGTTTCGCTGTTTTTTGAGAGATTCAATCTTCTCTTCACTATAACCTTTGCCATCCATAAGGTGCCAAGCCCCTCGAGACTCCAAAAGAAAAAACTGTTTGTACTGCTCAAGGCTCAACTCAATATCATGCTCAGCATAGACTCTTCGATTCGCCTCGAAGTAAAACTGCTCTGTATCGACCAAAACCCCGTCATTGTCCCAGAATATTGCTTTGTATGGAGCTGTCATTTGATGCCTCTTTCTTAAGTATTTTAACTTTTACACAACCGCAGCATACCCAGCCCCTGGAAGTTTTTTGATTAATTTCAGAGACTTACGCAACTTGGATTAAAATCCCCAAGTCTGCCTAAATCGAACAGTATAGGAAGCTCCGCTCAAATCTGCTAGTGAGAATACTTAATTATATAATCAAAAAGTTCAAACTATTAGAGTATAGATAATATGTTGCGTCACGACTGGTCTTTAGAAGAAGCGCTTGAAATTTACCACCAACCTTTTCCCGATTTAATGTTTCAGGCTCAGAGCATACATCGAGAGAATTTCCCTGGTAATACAATCCAGCGCTCCACTCTACTTTCAATCAAAACCGGCGGTTGTCCGGAAGACTGTTCTTACTGCCCTCAAAGTGCACACTACGACACAGGGGTAGATAGAGAAGGGGTTTTGCCGACCGAAGTTGTGCTAGCTCAAGCTAGGCAAGCCAAAACCGAAGGATCTACTCGATTTTGTATGGGGGCTGCCTGGAGAGAAGTTAAAGATGGCAAAGAGTTTGATCAGGTTATTAAATTAGTGGAAGGCGTGTCGGATTTAGGTCTCGAAGTTTGCTGCACGCTAGGCATGTTAAGTGCTCCTCAGGCTGAGAGACTTAAAGCAGCAGGATGTCACGCTTACAATCATAACCTTGATACTTCGCCAGAATACTACGAAGAAATTATATCTACTCGGACCTATCAGGATCGTCTGGATACTCTAAAGAATGTTAGAGATGCTGGTATTACTGTTTGCTGCGGTGGTATTGTAGGTATGGGAGAAGCCACTAAAGACCGAGTGGGCCTCCTAGTTGAGCTAGCATCTCATAGTACCCATCCGGAGTCTGTCCCGATTAACATGCTTGTGAAAGTCGAAGGCACGCCCTTGGCCGAAGAAAACGATGTTGATCCGATAGACTTCGTGCGAATGATAGCTACTGCAAGAATCTTAATGCCAAAAAGTTATGTTCGGCTCTCTGCCGGCCGCATGGAGATGAGTGAAGAAATGCAGGCTCTTTGTTTTGTAGCTGGAGCCAACTCCATGTTCGCAGGGGACAAACTTCTGACTACTCCAAACCCGAAGGATGATGCAGACCGAAACTTAGTTAAAAAGCTTGGCATGAAATACCAAGATGATGCTAACTCTACTCGCGAGCAGACTTCTTGCTCAAAGATCCCCTCGGCCACGGCAGATGTTGCTAACGGCGGACCGAGTCAATCTTTATCTTAGTAGATTAATTGCCCTAGTAGGAGCAACCAGTGGCCAAAGCACCAAAGAACGCTATCTCCCCTACCCGTGAAGAAGACTACCCAGAGTGGTATCAGCAAGTAATTAAAGCAGCTGATCTTGCAGAGAACTCTGCAGCTCGTGGCTGCATGGTAATTAAACCATGGGGCTGGGGAATATGGGAGAATATTCAAAAGGCACTCGATAAGAAAATAAAAGACACTGGCCACGAAAATGCCTACTTTCCTCTTTTCATTCCGCTTAGCTTTTTAGAGCGAGAAGCAAAGCATGTTGAAGGCTTTGCAAAAGAATGTGCGGTTGTAACTCACCACCGGCTGGAGGCTGAGGAGGGTAAACTCATTCCCAAAGGAGAGCTCGAAGAACCTTTGGTAGTTAGACCAACCTCTGAAACAATAATAGGGGACGCTTTTTCGAGATGGGTTCAGTCCTACAGAGACCTACCTTTGCTAATTAATCAATGGGCTAACGTAGTGCGCTGGGAAATGAGACCTCGGATGTTCCTAAGAACCGCTGAGTTTCTTTGGCAGGAAGGACACACTGCTCATGTTGGTGAAAACGAAGCGAGAGAAGAAGTGGACTTGGCTCTTGAGATGTATAGAGAACTCCTGGAAGACTTTCTTGCCGTCCCAGTAATCAAAGGTGAAAAAACAGAAGCTGAACGTTTCCCTGGAGCGGTTAGTACACTTTGCATTGAAGCAATGATGCAAGACCGAAAAGCACTTCAAGCGGGAACTTCCCACTACATGGGAACTAACTTTGCGGAAGCTTGTGGTATTCGCTACCTGGATGAAAGTGGGGCACTTGAGCACGCACATACCACTTCTTGGGGCGTTTCCACCCGACTCATAGGTGGGCTAATTATGGTTCACTCAGACGATGATGGCTTGAGAGTTCCTCCAAAAATCTCCCCAAAACATGCAGTCATCTTACCGGTAATTCCTAAAGAAGAGCTGAGAGGCGAAGTTCTAGAATACACCTCGAAGCTACACAAAGAACTTAAAGAGCTGAGCTACAATGGCTCAGACTTAATAGTACAGCATGACACAAGGGATCTTCGGGGCGGAGAAAAAAGTTGGCAGTGGATCAAAAAAGGAATTCCTCTTCGTATCGAAGTTGGGCCCCGTGATATTGAATCTGATTCTGTCGTTCTCTTCAGAAGAGATAAGGCTAGTAAAGACAAACTAGTTTTAAAGCGAGAGGAGTTAAGCAAAAAGCTTCCAGCGATTCTTGATGAGATTCAAGCAAACTATTTCAAGCAGGCCAAAGCCTACAAAAAAGAAAATACTACTTCAGATATTGTAGACTTGGAGCAATTAAAGGAATACTTCACACCAAAGAATAAAAAGAAGCCAGAGATTCATGGTGGGTTTGTGCTTGCCCCATATGATGAGAACAAAAAGTCCGAAGAAATTCTAAACGAATTTAAAGTGACAGTTCGCTGTATACCACTAGAGCAAGATGGCAAAAGTGAAAAGTGTATTGTAACTGGAGCTGAGACTAACAAAAAGGCTATCTTAGCCAAAGCTTACTAAAGAGTTGGTGAAGTAGTAGTTAACCTTTACTTCTCGAGCAGATCTACTTTAGCTGTCGATATCAATCTGGCCACATATTCACAAGGTAAGACTTGGCAGATATTTCAGTATGTTGACGGCAGCGCCGACTAATCTCTCTTTCCCAACTATTATAGCGATCTCTTATACTAATTCCCTCTCTCACCATTTCAAGTTTTTGAATGTCTTGAAATAACCAAACGAGATCATCGAGCGTCTCGCTCAATTTAAAAAGCTTTTCGAAATTCTGGAACTCACAGACCGTTCCATCGCTAATTTGATGAAAAAAATGCCACAAAACAATGCAGCTAGCGACTTCTGGCACCGAAGCATTCTCTTTAATCAACGCGGGTGAAAACTTACCCTTCGTGTAAGAGCTACCAAAATTAACCTGGCAAATTGTATTACTAATTCCCCTTTCTTCAAGCGCCGACATTGAAGAGGTCGGTGAAGCCAGCTTCCCAATGCTTAGCATAAAATACGACTGATTCTGACAGATCTGCAGCAGATGAAAGTCGTGGTACTCAGGCACCCGGTCGGTAGAGGTGCAGAAAAGCTCAAACACGTAATCCACTTCTCTAAAAAGCGTATCGTAACTCGTGCCTACACAAGCACCCTGCTCTTCGCCACAGTAATAATAATTTAAATCAGAAGCCTCGGTGGCCATCGCCGGCAGCGATGCTACGGCGAAACCGCAAAGGAGGAAAAAACGTAAGGACTTGAGGATTATCTTCATGGGGAACTCCCGGTAAGTGAGGAAATTTATTTAAAATTTGGTCACTCACCAAGATCTAAAAACCTTAAAACTACTACTTCAACTCATATAGAATTTCCACAGAAGCTATCACAAAGTTTTTCTTAAATAAATCGAGGCCTGAGAACAAGTCCACAAAATGAAGTAGCTAGAGTGGAAAGTGTATCGTAACTGAAAAATCCAACAAGAAAGCAATCTTAGCCAAAGCTAGCTATAGAATTCACTGAAAGTTATGTGCCTAAAAACCGCTCGAAGAATCCTAAGGACTCTTGCTATCCTGCTCGCTTCGCCGACTTCTAGTAATGCTAATTACATTTCCGCCTCGGTTTTCTGGCTCAAAGCTGTCCGAAATGAGATTCGAATCGGGAGGACATGGTGGATCATGCGAAACAATGCCCGAAAGCAACCTTGTCTTAAAAGCATAGAACTGGGCCATAAAACTTACAGATAAAACAAAAAGAACCGGAATAACTTTGAAAATATCATGGCCAAGAAAAAAAATGCTACCAAATATAACTATCAGCATTACACCTTGGCAAATCGAATTCACGGTAAAACACAATGTGTCATTGGCCGATGCTCGAAGATACTTTCTCATAAGTACTCGAAAGTCTTGATCTACGAGTGCAAACAGTGGCCAACTAGAAAAATAAAAGGCC
>CALKYB010000012.1 GCA_938003565.1 uncultured bacterium | reverse complement strand
TGGCTCATAAGAAGGCAGGAGGATCGTCGAGAAACGGGCGTGATTCAAGAGGTCAGCGTCGAGGAATTAAAAAGTTCGGAGGAGAGAACGTAAAAGCCGGAAACATTTTGGTTAGGCAGTGTGGTACACGGTTCTATCCAGGTGACAATGTTGGTTTAGGAAAAGATTATACTTTGTTCGCACTTAAAGATGGCCAAGTTTTATTTAGAAAAACTGCGGGCAATAAGACTTTCGTCAGTATTACTGCTTAGCACCAAACCTTTTTTTTTATTTGTTTTTTAACCCGGGCGTACCTATCCCCTACCTAGCTCCTCTCTTTGGAGCCTCGATATGTTAGGTTAGCCTAGCAGTAGTATTATCGTGAAATTTATTGACCAAGCAAAAATTGATGTGATCGCCGGCAGCGGTGGAGATGGCTTGGTTAGTTGGCGCCGAGAGAAGTACCTACCCAATGGTGGGCCTGATGGTGGAAATGGAGGAGATGGTGGTGCTGTTGTTTTGCGAACCAATGAAGGAATAAACACTCTCCTTTGCCTTTCATTCAATCCTCGTATTGTTGCTGATTCCGGAGGGGCTGGAGGAAGTAATTGCCAAACGGGAGGCAAAGGAAAGGATGTGGTTTGTGATGTTCCTGTTGGCACCCAAGTATTTTACGGCGATAGGTTAATCGCGGATCTTAGCCAGCCAGGAAGTCGATGGATCGCGGCCCGCGGTGGTCGAGGTGGAAGAGGAAACCAATCCTTTAAATCTGCAAGTTGCCAAGCACCGGATTATGCCCGGCCTGGCGAGGCTGGAGAAGCCTTTAGATTTCGCTTGGTCTTAAAATCAGTGGCTGACGTTGGATTGGTTGGCCTGCCAAATGCTGGAAAATCAACTCTTGTCTCTAGACTATCTGCAGCAAGACCCAAAGCTGCCGAATATCCTTTTACGACACTACAACCCACGCTCGGCGTAGTGTCAGTGACTGAGGATAGAAATTTTGTGATGGCTGACATCCCTGGGCTTATCCCGGGCGCCCATGAAGGAAAAGGACTTGGTATTCAGTTTTTACAACATATAGAGCGAACTTCAGTTCTTGCTCATCTTTTGGATGCCAGCTCCGTAGAGGATCAAGAGTTAGAGGTTCGAAAATCCCAAGTGATTGCTAACTTTGAAGCGATTGAAAATGAATTGGGAAGTTTTTCGGAAAAACTAATCCAGAAACCTAGAGTGGTCATTTTCAGTAAGGCTGAACTCCCACTTGTTAGAGAAGTTTACGATGCTTGTCAGGACTATTTTAGCGCGAGATCTATTGATTCTCTGTTGATATCTAGTTTCAGCGGTGAGGGACTTCCTGAGCTTTCAAATAGCTTACTCAATTTAATAGAGTTAGATCAGCTTGAACCTCTTGAATCTATGATTGCCTAATTGTTTATATGAACGCCAAGAGAATTTAATGAACTCTACTTTACAAAATAAAAAGCCAGATAATGCTCAGTCCGACCTTGGGGCTTTGGATATTGCCCAGCTTGCTCAGTATACCGCAGTGGAGCAAAGGGCTCTTGATGTGCGAAGCCTTAACGTGCAGGGATTGACTGATATTGCGGATTATCTAGTAATCGCAAGTGGCACATCAAATAGGCATGCTGCTAATGTTGCTGAAAAGATACGTTTATCGCTTAAGGCTCAAGGAGAGGAACCTCTACTTGTTACCAGTAAGAATGCGCCAGAATGGGTTATTTTGGACTATGGCAATGTGCTGGTGCATATCTTTTATGAGGCGACTCGACACTACTACAAAATTGACGAGCTTTGGGAGAAGGCGCCTGTTTTAGAATTTCCTCCTGAAATCGAAGAGGTCGCTAAGGGTTTGAGAACGGGGATTTATAAGTATTAATAGAGTGTTGGTGGGTAGCCAATTTTGTTTTGAAAACCGCTTTAGTATTGAAGATATTTCTGTAGCTTTCCCCTAATTCTCGCTCGCTCCCAGGCCTGCGGCATTTTTATCTTTGCGAGAAAAATCCTTTCGGAATCCAATCTAAAAAATATCTTCAATACCACTTGTGGCAATTTCAACTCTAATTGACTTAGTTTAATTTGCTCGCAACAAGAGAAGGGTGTAGGAGGGGCAGCGCTTGGCGCTGCCAGTGCCCTTTGTGATACTTCTTTTTTAGGCGCGCTCGATTATCATGGCTCCGGCGGTGGCGCCGGCAGCGCAGATACTTATTAGCCCTCGCTCCCAGTCGTTTTTATGTAGTTGGTTGGCCATTGTGGTAATCATTCTTCCTCCAGTTGCCGCGAAAGGGTGGCCAAGGGCAATTGATCCGCCGAACATATTTAGTTTTTTTCTTGGAAGTTTACTTACTTTCTTTTCTTTCCAACCCTCTTCCCAAGCTTGAATATTTGCAGCTACCTGAGCACCAAATGCTTCGTGAACTTCGATCATTTGAAAATCACGGAAAATTAACTCATTTCTAGCCAGTAGTCTTGGAATTGCAACGCCAGGCGCCATTAGAAGCCCATCGTCTGCGTCAATCGCTGCGTATTCATAGTCTGCCACAAAAGCAAGTATTTCTAAGCCCAAGTCTTTGGCTTTCTTCTCAGACATTAACATCACGGCAGAGGCACCATCGGTCAGTGCACTTGAGTTCCCCGCGGTTAAGCTACCTTTTGCAGAGCGATCAAACACGGCTCTAAGTTTAGCAAGTTTCTCAGCAGAAGTGTCAGGGCGAATTAATAAATCGTGGTCAACACCAGCTAAAGGCGCAATTTCATCTTCGAACTCCCCCGCTTTTTGGGCTTTTGCCGCATTTTTGTGACTGGCTAAAGCTATTTCATCCTGTAATGCCCTTTTAATAGACATCTCCTTAGCGGTTATTTCCATATGTTGCCCCATGGTTAAACCAGTAGAGGGTTCGGCAACAGAAGGCATCGCTGGAAGAAAATGATTTGGACGAAGGCCGCTTAAAATTTTGATTTTATCTGCGAAGCTGCGGGCTCTGGACAATTTTAAGAATACTTTCGCGCCATCACCATGATAAAGAAGGGCCGGGTTAGACATGGATTCCGAGCCTCCAGCAATCGCGACTTCTGATTTACCAAGAGCAATTTCTTGGACGGCTGAAGTTACTGCAACCAAACCAGATATACAGTTATTGGACACTGAGTGAGCATAAAGTGTTTTAGGGAGGCCTGCTGCTACAGCAATTTCTCTAGCCCAGTTGGGAGTTCGCGGATCTAGTAGGACAGTTGAAAATAGACATGTATCAATTTCCTCTGGATCGATGCCTGATTTTTCAACTAAGGCTTTGACAACATGCTCTCCAAGCTGCTGCATGGTATAGTTAGAAAATTTGGTTCCCGCTTTTACAAAAGGAGTTCTAACTCCGGAAACTATAGCTACTCTGTTTGGAAGTTTCTTGGTGGTTTTCTTGCTAGTGGCCATTTGTTTATTCGATCCTTTGGCTGATTCCCATACATTTTAGCTGGAAGGTTGATTCTAAGTAAACTTTCTCAAAAAATTCTTTCTAAAACTAATTATTTTCAAAACTTATTCCAATGCCAATATAGTTTCTGTGTGAAAATTGAGTTTTCACCCTCGAAACAATATAACCTATAAAAGTATTATTTATATTGTCTGGCAATATCTGCATTGAGCATTATTCTAATTGAGATGCCCGAAATGGCTGAATCGTTTGAAGATAAATTTACTAAATACATAGGCTCCCCGGTTAAAATAGTCTCCTTAAAAACCCGAGGTACTCTACTCGAGGCCCCGGATCGAAAAGGTCGCTGCTTGGTGCTCATTGGTGCTATCGAACTTAGAATTGCCTCGGCAGATTTAGAATTCTTTTCATCTAAGGGCTCACAAGAAAAACAAAAATCTAGCACTCATAGCCACACAGAAAGTAAAATTTCAAAAAACCTCTTGGCTCTGGGCGGACAAAGTTCCCTTGATTTACATGGTTTGCGATATGAAGAAGCGGCTAGATTGATTGATGAGTTTATTGACCGTTCAGTATTAGAGGGTAGAGATTCGCTGATATTGATCCATGGAAAAGGGCAAGGGGTTCTCAAAACACTGGTTCATAAGCGGCTTAAAAATAGTCCTCAGATTTCAAGATTTGAATTAAATTCGCTTAATCAAGGCGAAACTATTGCCTGGATCTAGGCAGCTTTTTAGAGCCTCTAATGCGAACCTAGAAATAAATGCAGACATTTAAAGAGTCGAGCTGTAGAATCCCTTCAATAAAACCAACTGCTTATCAATATTACTAACTATTTATAAAAACCTCTTGTAATTAGTATGGATAATGAAGATATACTTGAGTGTATTAGTGTCTGTTAGAAATCAAGCTCGGCCGTGGAAGCGCGAAATTAATGAGGCTTTATATGACTTAATATGTTCTAAATAGATGGAATTAGAAATTTTTTTGTTTTTTTTTGAAGCATAGCTGGTTTAAAGCAGATCTAAATATAGGGCGGGGTTTGTCCCAAGTTGGATGTTGCCTGTCAAAGTAAACTGTCAGGTTGAGAAAACGTAAGCTTTAGAATTTTAGAATAGAGTGATGAATAGATTAATTAAAATCCATATTAGTGAATGCGAAAAGGGAGTAGCAATGCTCGAATACGCAATTGCTCTGCCCTTCTTAGTCTTGTTTACCCTGTTTGGGGTTATTGAAATTGGCTATTTGCTAAATGCCCATCAAACATTAACTGAAATCGCTAAGTCTGGTGGAAGGTTCGCTTCATTTGTACAGAACCTTGAGCCGGGAGTTTCAGATACTACGGCGTGTGAGAATAACCCTACTTTATCTGTGTTCTCAAGTTTACCAAGCCATAGTCCAATGCACTTAAGGATATGTGAACATCTTCTACACCATAAGTTTATCGACGCTGATCCTGCCGGTCGTCATGACGCAATTATTTCTACTGAGTATACGCCTTGTGACCCCATTACAAACCTCACTCCGTCTGGAGCTGCATGTAATGGAGGAACTGTTGAGGTTAGAATTAAATTAGAAAATTACCCCAATATTTTAGGGCGAAATTTATTTCCAATTTCTATTAGCCGTGTCGCACCATACCTTGCGCCTGAATAATTTTTCTTAATTCGGAGTTAAAATGAACAAGCATAGTCAAAACAGCCGCAACCAGAGCATTGATGTAGGTGCAAAGGAAAAAGGCGCTACCATCGTCGAATTCTGTTTGGTTAGTATCACCCTCTTTTTAATAGTGTTCGCTATCATTGATTATTCCAGATACTTCTGGACTAGGGCAACTCTCATTAAAGCGACTCAGAGTGCTGCTCGTACCGCCGCTTCAATTGACGGCTTCGATGAGAATATTTATGTGCTGAAGTATGGCAATTGGTTTAATGAAGCAAATGATAACCAAGCCGTATTTACACCGGCCGTTCAAGCGTTTAGAAGTAGTACTGCACCAGCCGATATTCAAGAGCGGGCTCGTCGTTATAATAAATACTACACAGCACAACTCGAAGTCGAAGAAGCCGCTTACCGAGTAGCTAGGCATGCAATTAGTCATTCTAGGCCAAAAAGTATGCAGGATGGTACAACATACATCGAAGGGGTTAATTTAGTAGCCTACCATTCTCCGATAATTGGTGAGACGGTTGGCAGTGCTCGACCAAACAGAGTTAGCGATATTGCTATTATCAGACCTGGTGACGGAGTTCTAAAAGTTGACCAGTATGACGGTTCTTTTGACCTAGTTGCAAATGATAGAGTTTTTCATCCGACTCTCTGCGGAGATACCACAGGGCAAACGACTTGTGATTACGCCTGCACTCAGTTTAGTGGGAGCAACTGTGATATCATTAACGATGTTAATCTTCCTCCGAACGAACGAATTAGGTTAGTTAACCTTGACACTCTCTACCGTAACTATCCAATAGTTATTGAGATGAGAGCTACAGTTGATACGATAATCCCATGGATTGGGGGATCTGACGGAAAACTAGATGTTGTGGCTCGAGCTTTTGCCTACAGAGAAGTTGTGCCTGATGGGTCGGAACCGGCTAGCTCTCCTGCCTCGCTTCCATGCCCCACTGCTCCACCTCCGTGTGCAGGTGTAATTATTAACTGTGTCTGTCATCCACCTACGAGCTCTAGCAGTACTAGCTCATCTAGTTCGAGTAGCTCTAGCTCAAGTACAAGTGGTTCGTCTTCTTCAAGTACCAGCAGCACTACTAGTACAAGCTCTTCTGCCCCTGTGCCTTGTGGTCGTTGCCCCAGGTTGGGTCAATACAGAGTTCCCCCTGGTGGATTTCGGCCTAACTGTGGAACTTGCAATGGCGGGGTATTCTAGAAAATTTAATGGTGAGAAGACCAAAGACAATTTTAAGAAAGGAATAATATGATGGACAACAGACGTATAAGTTCAGAAGATGGTGCAGCAATAGTTTTTATTGCATTGGTCTCAGTAGTATTGATGCTGATGGTGGGACTGGCGATTGATTCGGGAATACTCTACACTTCGAAAACTTCCCATGAACACACCGCAGATATGATAGCTCTTACGGCTATTGAAAGTTTGGCATCTGATGCCACATCAACTACAGAAGCGCAAAAACTTCAAAATGCAGCTGCAGAAGCTTCAAGAATTGCTGGGATGAACCTTGACCTTTGGGTAGCCCGGGGATTGATTCAAGATGGTGATACTGACCAGGGAGATGTTGGAGTTATTGTTGATCCAAACACACGAGCTAGCTCCGGTGAGAATGGTTATATAACTCCCGGACAATGGTTTTTTGAAAAACCGGATGAATGTGACTCCTCTAGTCCAGCTTATGATGCTGCTAACAAAGGTTTTGATAATAGCTGGATGAATACAAGTGGAACTTGTCCTTGTCGGAATACGCCAAATCAAACCGATCCAATTTCTGGCTTAACTTTAGTTGATGCCGATGGTTGGAAAGGAGCGTGTTTTGCTGAAGTTGCAAATACCCAAGAGGCGACACTTGTAGCTGCTCAGGTTAATGCTGTTAGAGTCGTTCTAACAACTGATGATGGATCTGGAGTTCAGTCAACTTTTAGTGCCGCAGATGGAAGAGAAGCTTTTAGAGTAAGCTCAGAGGCTGTTGCCGCTTTCGTTCCCCGACACATTCTATTAGCGGTTGATATTTCTTCAAGCTCTACTGAAGAAACGCATGGTTTTCGTATCAACAGTGTTACTGGTGATGGTGACCATGTATTGGCTGGGGATTTCGCATATCAAGTCCCTATGGTTGACAATAGTAACAACCCATACACTACTCCACCGGCCCTACCGGCGACAGGTTTATATACCTTTGACAATATTGATCATAACTTAATGCCGAATAATCCCCACAATGGATTCGACGTACTAAGAGGTATGAGTTTTTCTTGCCTTGGCGGAGGATGGAGCTTGAATAATCGTATGTCTACCGGTGGAACTCCAGCGCAGATTGATTACTGCTCTACGTACTACCCGACTCCTCCACTCAGACAACAGAATGATTATTATAGACTACCAAACTTTGATACCCGTGATGGACGATTGACTGAGGGAGATCCTGTTCAGTTTGGAGATTTGAGTTTTGAATTTTCTAATTTTTTATTAGATTTGAATCCTCATAATCCGCCTCAACCTTTGACTAATATTCTTAGAGCCGTACACACTGCTATGAGCGATGTTCAAACTAACGGTTATAAGTCGGACCGGGTGGGATTTGTTGGATTTGATGATGATATCCTTGAACCCCGCGTTACATTGGACCCTTTTGGAGAGCCTGCGCTTCTTCAAACTTCGGATCCTACCTACCAGAGTTTCGTAGATGCTACTAATATTCCTCCTAGTCCTGGAGCGCCAGTGGCTCTGCCAATTTCGGTAGCCCAAAAAGATCTTCATTTTCCGTATGTTGATAAATTTTTATTCCCAAGGTCTTTTAGTGGTGAAGCGTTTAGAACATCTGGAACCAATCCTCCGGAGACGCAAAGTGCGTTGCCACTTGTAATGAGAAGGTCATTAAAGATGTTTGATGATGCGCCTAACTCTGATCTTGCAAAGAGTATGCTTATTATGTTCTCCGACGGAATGGGCACTTGCCCAGACTTTGGAGTGCCTGGTGATGAAGGTGGAGATCGCTTGAGTAGTTATCATATCAGTGTAAGGCCTACCCACGGTACTGGCCCAAAACCAGTCGTCATTGGTAATACCTCCACTAGAAGAGCTGAGGGGTGTAGTCCAAATGATCCTAGATATAATTTCATGGCAATCGAAGACATGATTGAGCTTGCTCGTGAGGAGTTTGCAGCAAATAACGTTGAATTTAGTTTGTTCCTCTTTGGTGCCCAATCAGCCCCTCACACACTTGTAAAACAAATGCCGTCGGGCTCAGGGTGTCAGGGTCCGGATGGAGCTAACACAGATGATTTGAGTACTTATGACGCCACAAATGGTGTTGTGAATTCCTCCTACTATCAAATAGGCGATAATATTTTTCCAGGAAATGGAAACTATGGTGGTTTTAATAATGTTCAAGATGACTACCAAAATCGCTCAAATGGAGCTCCTTGGTATCTTCCAAACGTTTTGTCATTTGCAACTAGACTTACTGGAGGAACATTTGTTCCTGTAAGACCACCTTGCGCTAGTGATATAGTAGCTGACCTAGATGCCGCTTGTTCAACTACTTCAGCCACTGATGGAGTTGTAGCGGGCGGAGATAGAACAGCTCCATTACTAGTACCAGTTGATGAGAACGGAATCACTATTTATCCAGAGTCTGTCGACCCACAAGGACGACTGCTTTGCGATCCTCAAGCTAGATCTCGTCCATTACAGGTTCAAGAGGAACTCCAAGATATGATTAGCGACAACCCGTATCTCCTGGTTTCAGAAAAAAGATATTAAAACAGTCCTCGATTAATAACTAGAAGTCCCTAGTGGGCTTCTAGTTATATTGAAGTTTAGTTTCTTGCAGCGGGACTTCGTCAACTAAAGAACTAACTTTTCAAAATGTTTAATTTTTGCACCGAGTACACACTCAAGCAACTTTGATTCCCCTATTTCTCTCATACCAAGCTCTCTAGCTGCTCTAAGTGCGCTCTCTGGAGTCTCTGCTTCAGAATTAAAAGCCCTAATAGGAGCTAAGCCTATTAACTCACTTCCAGTTATAGTAGTGGCCTCCAAAGAGACGAGTTCTTTAGCAAACTTATAAACAGAGGCGATATTAACAGAGCGAAAATTCTCTAAATTACAAGAAACTTGAGCATGGCCAAATTCCTTGTCCATATTCCAAGCAATAGACCTAACCGAGCTAAATCTACCACGAATTGCTTTGGCGATTTTTCTGGCTATTTTAAGATCGTTTGTGGCCAAATTAATATTCCAAGCCACTAAGATCTCTCTCACCCCAACTACTGTTGCGCCCAATGCTAGATTGAGTATGCTTGGGCCAAAATCAGGTTTCCATTCTGGTTTTTCGAGTTTCTCAATTAAACCTTCGTATTCACCCCTCCTTATATCTGCCAGATGCACTCGATTGGAAGTTTGTGCAGATTCTCGGTATAGAAAAATAGGCAAGGAAAACGTATCTCCAATATATTTACCAAACTCCAGGGCCAATAAATTTGCTTCTTGAATTGAGACGTCCCACAAAGGCACAAAAGGGCAGACATCAAGAGCCCCTAGGCGGGGATGCTCGCCTTTATGCTTTTGCATGTCGATAGAATTGAATATAATCTTGGACATTCCTTTTGCAGCTTCTAAAACCGCCTTGGGGGCTCCCGCAAAAGTGATAACGGTGCGATTCGCCTGCGAATTGCTGTCCACGTGAAGTAGATTAACTTGTTGCTGCCCACTAGAGCAGTTCTCAATACTAGCAGCTACGGCATCAATTATAGTCCTATTCTGTCCCTCGCTAAAGTTAGCGACACACTCAATTAGCTTCATATTCATACAGACTAGGGACAAAGGTTTTCGGGAATCTTAAGCCTGATACCCAACCAGCGACTATCAGCCTCTGGAGAAAAATCAAGTGGGCTCCAAAGACGATCAATGGAGAAGCGAAAGCTTGCTCGAGCACTCCGAGTGGTAGTCTTCTTAACAAAAGCACTTGAGGG
>CALKYB010000011.1 GCA_938003565.1 uncultured bacterium | reverse complement strand
GCCCTACAAATGGTGGGCGTCCTTCTGCAACTTTGTGTGGAGCAGAAATTTGTATAAGTTATCATGATGCTTCATCTCGATTTTTGAAATTTGCTAGAGGTAAAGGGTCCTCCTGGACTAAAGCAATAGTTGATACAACGCCAGGCGTTGGGGAATCTAGTTCTATTACAACCCAGCTAAACGGACTACCTTTGGTGGTTTACTATGACAGTAGTAAACGATCTCCCAAAGTAGCTTACATGCAAAAGGAGGGTGGCTGGCTTTTTGAGTCTATTGAGTTCAAGGGTCATAGTTTTGGGGCATTTCCTAATGTTATTAGGAGGGGAGGAGAGATACACTTTAGTTCAAGTAGAATGGATAGTCTGGTTCAGTATGATTTAGGACTGTATTACGCCGTTAAGAAACCTGGTTCAGGTTGGAACGTAGCCGTTGTTTCCAAAGATTATGTAGGAGATCGTTCGTCAGTGATTGTCGATTCAGACGGAAAAGCTAGTATTGTCCACCGATACCAGAGCCCCAGCGCTGGAGCTGGAGCGTCTAGTGTTATTCAGTTGTCCTCTCTTGATGAGAGTGGACTTTGGAGTGGAGATCATTATCCTAGTATTACAGCACTCGAATCTGGATCTTCAAGTTTTAGCAATGTCCAAATGCTAGGGGATAACTGGAATCAGCCTTTGATAGCCTCACAATATAAGATTGATGCGGCAAGTGGTAGTCCTGTTGATCAGTCTTTACGCATATATAAAGCTGCAGATTTAGATGGTGATGGAATCTCAAATGTTCGAGAGATTAGTTTAGGAACTAATCGCTGGAAAGATGACTCTGATGATGACGGTTTTAGTGATGCTGAAGAAGTGATTCTCTATAAGACTGATCCCTTATCCCCGAACAGTAAAATGCCGCGAGTGGACTCGGACAGAGATGGTGTAATCGACGCATTCGACTTAGATGATGACAATGATGGTCTACTAGATCAAGAAGAGTTGTTAAATGGCACGGATCCTTTTAACCAGGATTCTGATGGAGATGGGGTTTTTGATGGTCAAGAGCTAGTGGATGGTAGTAACCCGCTAGATTCTCAAAGTTATCAATCTAAACTGGGAACGACTCTCTGTAGTGAATGGAATGGATTCCTCGATGGTATGTGGAATATTTTGGAACAGGTTAATTTGAGTGATAATGAGCTTCACGTGCAGGCTACTTTATATGATATTGGCGGAAATCAGGTCTCCTCCTCGGCTTGTGCGATTCAACCAGGAGCTCAGTGTGATGTTCTGGTTCACGACATGCCTGGAAGAGTCAAGGATTCCTACGGAAAGATTTGCCTGAGTCATTCGGGAGGTTCTGGGGACCTAGATGGGAGAATGGTTTACTACAAACTCAATAACAATCTCCCTGGTTATCAATTTGCTTTTGCTATGCCATTCTCGAATGGAGTCGTGGGTCGACAGTTTGTAGCTTACAACACATTTCAACCTAGTATGAACCCCATTGACCAAGGGAACTTAGTTGCTAATTGGATTCAACTAACTAATCTATCCTCAAGTGTTCAGAGAGGAAAGCTTCGATACTATAGCGATGCTGGGGCCATAGTCGCTGAGAAGGATGTTTCTCTCGCAGGGGGGGCTCGGCAAGATTTTGAAGGGCATGAGGTAGGTACTTTTAAGTATGGAGTAATCGAGTGGATTCCAGATAGTGACACAGCTAGTTTTCAGTTGAGGAATGTTCGGTATCTCTACGATAATCCTTGGGGATACAGCAATTTTAGCACAGCTTTTCAAATTGAAGGGGCTGCTGGTAATGGACAGAGTCAGTGGCTTCCTCTTTCTACAGAGTCTTCTTCTTCTGTAGTAGAAATTGTTAATACCTCTGACTCTTCAGTAGTTGCAACGGTGAAAGTATTTTCCGAAAATGGAACACTAAAGGGAGAGTTTCCTGTAGGATTGCAACCTAGGGCATCTTATCACCTTATCACTGATCAAGTACTTGGTTTAGGGAAGAAGGGAGTTGCCTCGATTGAGACTAACGGAGGCTCTGTTTTGACTGTCGCGATGCAATATCGACGGGCAGCTAATGGTTCAGTGGATTTTATGTATGGAATACCGGGACGAGAAGCGATTGGCATGGTTCTAAGAGGATCTTACAATACCTTTTTAGAGCAAGACTCCCAACTTGTTGTTGCGAATAGTTCTGATGATATTAGTGAAATATACCTCTCAATGACTCGCTCAAATGGTGAGTCAGTAGCTTTGGGAGTGCCGTTTACTGTCCCTGGAAATGGTAGTGTTACTGTTTCTTTGAATGATTATGAAATGCCAAATAACTACGGTGTTGTAACAATTCATAGTTCTTCAGGAAATGGTATAGCCGGGTGGGTAAAGAGGCGGCAGGGTAACAATTATTCGATACCTACTATTTTAAGATAGCAAGAATAGACGACATTTCGAGTTTGCAGCTTCTCTTTGTCCTGGCTAAGTCTACTAACGATGCTAACACATCGCTATACCCCTGGGTTAAGTATCCCTAAATATGTATGAGAAGCGTAGCTTCACAAGAAAATCTATTTGAGCGTTAGAAATCAGCTTGATTTTGAATTTTCTAGCCAAGTCCTACGGACTTGTAGCATATTGGAGACTCAGTATATCTGTTTAATGGCAGCGCTAATGCACTGCCAATACCCACCTGATTAAAAGTTCGTCTATGCCGAAATTTATATTAGGATGGGTATATTGTCCAAATTTGCCTTTGGTATAGAGTCGCGGGCCTTATTCAAAAATTCGCTATCGATTATTATGTCAACTAGTTTTCCAGTCCTTAAACAGTTTAGCAAAGAGCTGAACTTTATTGGAAGTGGTCGTATTGATCCATTACTTCAATGGTTTTTTCAGAGTGATGGCCAGTTTTATTTTCAAGGACAAATTGCTATTTTTTGTCTTGGAGTCTCTCTCTTGAGCTTTATGTTTAAGGATGACAAGTCTTTTGCAATTCAACTTGTTGGTCTAGTCTCCTATTGCTTAGCCCTATATGCATTGCTTGGTAGGACTATAACCCTATGTTCCGTTCAGTGGTTCCCTTGGGTTTTAGCGGCGTATTATTTTCTGGTCTCTCGACGAGAGAGTGTTTTTTCGTATGCATTATTTTTGATTTTTAGCTTGCTTTGGATCTATACCGCTGGGGCACTCGCATTCGCTGGAATTTTGGCTCTAGGTTTTTTGGGGATTAGAGACAGGCTAGAGAAGTTTGCAATTCCCTTCGGGGTGTTGCTTCTTGTTGTTTTATTTATGTTGCCAAGTAGCTCCTCTCCCTACTATCCAGGTGATGCTAGGTTTTTTACTACTGATAGAGTAGTTTCTCGTCCACAGGCTCTTGTTGGACCACATCTGAATCTATCGTCAGTTGATTTTGTTTCTTATCAGCTGCAGCTACAATTTACCTCCATTTTCATCTCGGCTTTTGCTGTGATTTCTTTGGGTGGTTTTGCCTTGAGGTATGTTAGGAGTAGGCTTATTTTACTTAGCTTGCTCGTTTTGAGTGTGGTTGTTTGCTTAGAGTATTATTTGTTGGAGATTGGGTTAATTAATACACCTTATCTTTTTGTGAGTAGGGTTGTTCCTGGGTTGGGTTTGTTTCCATTTTTATGGGGCATACTCTCGATAGTACTGGTTGTTATCTTTTCAGATTTGTTTTTCAGACAAGACAGTAGGGCAGTGTGCTTTTTTGCCTGTCTTAGCCTATTTTTATTTTTGGCTAGGGTTGGTATTTTTGATGTAGAGCTCGAACCCTTGGATTACAATTTGTCTTCATCTTCAGCAACTCACGAGAGTAAGGTTCACTGGTCACCTTCCAGGTTAGTTGTGGAAAGGGAAGGATCTTGGGTAGCCGATAAGAACTCTTTTAAGAATCGTTTTGTTGGTAACTTGCAGAGAGTTTCTCTTCCTCAAACAGGTCTTTGGATGGCTACAGCAAGTGAGAATAATGCAGAGGCTTTGTTAGGGCTTTGGGATTCGAACACCAGTTGGCATACAAGTAGTTCCATGAGTCCGGGACAATGGTTTGAGTTGAGATGGGAGAAACCAGTTTCTCTGGTTAAAGTTCTGTTGACCTTGCCCTCTTCAGATGAGGGGCGTCAAGGTTTTCCCAGAGGCCTAAAGCTAGAGGGCTTTAATTCTCAGGGAGAGTCATTTTTAATTCGAAATATTAAGAGTTGGAATGGTCCTGTCCGGTGGACAAAAGAGTCATTTCCTTACTATGGAAGTTTAGGGGATGTTATAGTAGATTTTCCAAAGCCTAGTGAAGTTGTGGGGCTTAGGTTTACGCAAACAGCTCAGGCGCCAAAAGCTCTATGGTCGATTAGTGAAGTTAAACTGTATGGAAATTTGTAAAGTGGGCTAGGCTCGATGGCCAGTGAAGAAGAAATTAATTTTATTCTGAAGGGAACTCCGGATGGTCTTAGGCCTGTCTTTGTCTTCCTACCTGACAAGCCTCCGAGTATAAAGAATCCAGAACATTTCTTTAGTTCTGAAAATGGCGAGGTTGTTTCACTTGTTCTTTCTTCAGCCTTGCCTGCTGGGGATTTGGTAGAACAGTATGCGGAGAGGGCTCTTAAGGCGATAGCTAAGCATGGTGTTAAGCGAGCTACTTTAGTTGGACTTGGTGCGGGAGGAGCGCTTGCTCAGGCCATGACGATACGCAATAGAAAGCTTTGCCGGCGCTTAGTTTTGATCGAATCGTCTTGTCGCCTTCGGCCAAGTCGGGTGCAGTTGATATTTGATAAGGTAGAGAGTCTTTTGCCTTTTGGTTTGCCATTTAGAATTGGTTCAGGAGATTTTGACTCTAGACCTTATTTGCACCGGATTGATTGCCCCACTTTAGTGATAACAGGGCATCAATCTAGTCGTTTTGAGTTACGTCAGGCTAGATTTTTCGAGAGTCGACTCCCAAATAGTTGGTATACCAAGTTCAATGGGCTCGTAATTGAAAGTGAGGGGCAAATCAATCCTAAGCTTGCATCGATAATCGAGGAGTTCTACAGAATGCCAACGAAGCGTCCACAGAAGAAAGTTAAAAGTCTTGTTAGTGATCTTCCTCTCGCTTCTTAACATCTGCATCAATTTTAATTAAAGCTGAAACGTTATCTCCGGCTCGCTTAAGTCGATTGACTATAGCCCCTGCTGTCGCTTCTTCTTCAACTTGTTCAGTTATGAACCAAGCAAGAAAAATCTCTGTGGCATAATCTCCAGATTTTTTCACTTCACCCATAAAGTCATGGTAGGATTTGGTCACTTTCTCTTCATGTTTTAGAGCTTTCTCCATAATTTCCAAAAGACTTTTGTAGTTAGCTTTGGCGGCCTTAATGTCCTGCAGCTCTACTTCTTC
>CALKYB010000010.1 GCA_938003565.1 uncultured bacterium | reverse complement strand
AGACCCATATCTCCACTAACACAACCTCCTGGCATAGATAGTAAGTCCGCTCGACCGTAGTCGAACATGCTAAAGCCTACCATGTCATTTATCGAATGGTCGATTTGTTGACCTGCAGAGATTGTCACAACTTCTGAGGACAATAATCCACCTGTTGAACCATACAAGGCAATCGTAACTGTTACTGGATCAAAACAAACATTTGTCATTGAAACAAAATTCTGTTGGTCACAGAATCCGTTCCAAAGAACACTTGCTAAACCTGAGTTATCTGCTTCAACTAGTCCTGCATCTACAGTGAGATTTACATCTCCCGCGTTTAGGGTCACTACCGAACTCATCCCTGTTAGTGGATCTGCGTCACTATCAAGCGAATCATCTCCTCCAACATCGTTTGTTGTAAAATCAAATCCTGCTGGTGGTGCAAAAGTGACTTTATAGTCCCCTGGTGGAAGATTTGTGAAAAGGTAATTACCATTGGCGTCCGTGGTCATGGTAAATACTTGGTCATCCCCACCACCTGGTAAGCCGTCTGGTCCAAAGTAAGTTGCAGTCACAACCACTCCGGCAACCCCTGATTCTCCTGGGTCTTGAATTCCGTCTCCGTTTTCGTCAAACCAAACGGTATCTCCGAGGCTAGCTACAGTTGGATCTTCAACCAATCCAGCGTCTACATTCGTGACATCCTCACCTACCCCGATACTGATAACTGGCGTTACTCCAGTAAATGGATCTGCATCACTATCTAGGTCATCATCTCCACCTGCATCATTTGGACTAAAGGAAAAACCAGCCGGTGGTGTGAATTGAACCTGGTAGTCGTATGGAAGAAGATTAGGGAATAGGTAGTTTCCACTCGCATCCGTCATCGTCGTGTAGGTGATATCATCTCCACCACCAAGAAGTCCGTCGGGGCCAAAACAGAAAAGAGTTACTGTTACTCCTGCTATTCCAACCTCTGTTGGATCTTGAACCCCATCTCCATCAGTATCAATCCAAACTGTGTCCCCTAGAGACGATGGGGGAACATAGTAGCCAAAATCCTGTGTATCGTTATCTTCAACATCTAGAAGCACCCCTGCTCCACTTAGCTCTTCGCTCAAGGTGTAGGCACTTGTATTATCAGCTCCACCATCTGGGTCGGCTGTGCTTGTCATCCCTGATGGCAAGGTCGCTGGATTAATCGTTACATTATAATCCCCGGGAGGTAAATTCTCAAAAAGGTATTCACCATTACTATCAGTCGTGACAACATAAGGAATGGCTCCTGGCCAGGTGGAAGTCACGACTGCTCCCGTGACTGGATCGATATATATTGGATTACCTGCTACATCCGTTAGAGCAACCTCTACGTTCTCAAGCGGCGGCTCTCCAGAATCTTGTAATCCATCGTTGCTAATATCAAACCAAATATAATTACCAATTGAGCCTGAGATCATCGTCACACTTACATCATTTGAAATAACATTCAGAGATATCTCAGGAATTCGACCTCCAAAAGTATTAGTATAAATGTTTCCAGTTGAGAGTGCTGTTACATTACTCTCAGAATCAATGTCAGGTGTTCCACCCAGGTTACCGGTCGGTGTTATCTCAAAACTAACCGTGCTTCCTCCAGCGGAAGTTGGTATTGCCGGAGTAGTGAATCTAATAGCAGTAATTGAACCAGGAACAATCGCTCCACAAGTCGGAGGAGCTAGAGCTGTGCAAAGATCCCAAGTAATTAACCCTGTTCCTACGGCTCCACCTCCAGCGAAGGCACCTCCATTGTTCGTGTAGAATTCAAAGCAAAGATCCCCCGCTATTGGTGCATAGCCGGCGGGTTGGTTATCCTCGTGGCAGGGATCGGTTACAATTGTGGTTGGAGCAGCATTTGTAGCGTAAAACGTTTCACCGTTCGCACCAACTAACTCTGTTACTTCATAAGTTCCATCAAAGATAGACTCAGGCATTCTCGTACTAGCTACCCCAGAGGTTAATAAGCCTGAACCATCACCATTATAAGGAAGTATATCAATAAAGTCACCCGCGCTATAGTCCTCACCGCCGAGATTCTTGTAAATTACATCAAACCAAAATGGCGAATTGACACTATAAACGTCTTGGCGATTATATTTCGATACATCAAAACCAAACTCAGGCACTATTGAAATACTATAAGTCGCGTCGACATCATCTGAAATAGTGTCACCGTCATCGTCAACCCCAAGAGCCGAAGAAAGTGTAGAAGTGTTGGCAAAACTCCCTGATGTTAGGGTCGGATCAACCAGTACTTGATATCGAATTAGAGGAAGCTGCTCCCCTTGTTCCAGATCTCCGAATGTCCATGCCAGAGTTGAAGTCAAGTTAGGAGCAGATGTCAAAGTAACAACTGGAGAAGATGCTAGATAATCGGCATGATTCAACCAAGTAACTCCGCCATCAATTGAAAATTCCTCGGAATCAAGAACATAGTCAGTCCCAGTAGGTAGAGGATCTGTTACATCGGCTGTCTCGACACCCGCCCAATTTCCTAAAATCCTAGGTTCAATAACAAAGCTAACTAGGTCACCGCTTCTAACGACTTTTAACCCTACAGGGTCCGTATACTTTTGAATCGATTGAGCAGAGGCAACTAATATATTTCTATCTGAATAGCGGGGGTCAATTGAGAATTCGACGCGGTCGGGATCATCAACTGGGTTAGGAGAGGTACGCCAAGAATCAAAGGGCTGACCTGGTCCATCATTCTTCCGACCCACCATAAAATTGGGTAAACGATCATCTGCACCATATCCATCTCCACCCAACAATGTAGGTAAAACTCTTAGATAATAAAACCAACTAACTATAATATTTGTAGCTTCAGGGTCGATTGCAAAACTCGCGTCGTTGTCTTGCTCGTAAACACCTTTTACCTTAGTCACTGCCGAGGGCCCACCGGGAAGCATATTAAAATCTTCGTACCAGTCGACCGGGTTTCCTGGGTTGGACTCAACTCCAGAGGCGTCCATAATATTTACCTGCCCATCACCATTAACATCATCCTCACAGTCATCATCCCGAAGTGCCTCTAGATAATCTGTGGAAGGAGCCACTGGAACCGTTGGGCTTGTGGCAAACATATGAGGTTCGGAGGAATATAGAGACTTTGTAAACGGAGCTGCATCGGTAAACAATTGTTCGGCAGCTGTGTCGCCTGACGTATATATACGAAAAGAAGGGTTGAAATTTGCCCGATTTCCATCAGTAGCATTTAGGTTAGTGCTCGGCACTTCTGTAGGGCCAACAAATTCATAAACTGATGTGTCTATCTTGTCACAGATTTCTGAAGTAGCTCCATCAAAGAAACGATAATCTAAAATCCTCATTAAAAATGGCACCAACTCACCCGGGGCAACTTGTTGATCCAACTCTTTTGGCGTGCCTGAACTAGTAAAACCATAAAAAGTTTTATGTAATCCCCATGGCCCCTCACCCGGATAAGACATTGGGTATTCAATTTCATTTGGTAAGGGCTCCCCAGGTGCTCCATTATAGTTAAGCAGATTGGTGCTCGAAGCATCCTCAGTGGAAACTGGGTTAAAACCTTCTACCGTTCCCCCATTTAACACCCCAACTTCATTAATCACAAAAGTGGTGCAGACCGTTCCAACGCAACCTTGATGAGTTAAGATATCATCTGCTCTGGAAAACCAAATATTAATCACCATGTTGATCAAATTTGAGTCATTGTCAGGATCGCGAACATCAATATTATCTAGATCAATATCTATATTGGGATCGTTAATTCCATCGGGGTTCAAGGTTGGTCCCGTAAAATCGATAGCCACATTATTCTGTGTACACGTAACAGTGGCGGCTGGCCCATGATCTCCATCGAGAAAGCAAGGGTCCACAGCTGGGTTCCAGGTATATAGAATTCCACCGGTCGAAAGATTAGCTCCGCTTCCTGAAGCATTATTATTATCATTATTATCGGAGTAAACATCAAAAATGTCATAATCCATTTCAAAATCACCACCCGCCTCATTCGGAGCGTCAGCAATCATTGAGCCCTGTACATATCTAGTCCTGATTCTAAATTCCATCAGCACCCCAGGTTCCCCAGCCGGTCCATCTTGTCTAGTTGCTTTATAAATCCAAGCCCCTGTGTCAGAATCTACAGCATCAACCTTAGGAGTTTTATATGTATCCACTCGAAAAAATGCGGTAACAATAGTCTCTGCAGGACCGTCGGTGGCAACATTGGAAGCTCCTTCGGGGCCAGTTGCCTGATTGCTAACAGTTGCGCCAACTACATCATCGTTGAGAGTAATTTCAGTTCCATCAAAACTTGCACCAATTGCTCGAGCTGCTGGGTAGACTACTTTAGTAGTTCCCTCAATCGCTGAGCCTGTATTACAAATCAAAGTCCGACCATCTGCTGAAATAGAAGATGGCGTCACAACATCTGGCGGGGATTTACAACCTGTAGGTATTTCAATCCAAGCTTGCTTTTTATCAAGCAAAACTGTGGCAATCATCTCATCAACCAAGCCGTCATTGACTGACAACTCAACCTTGTATGTAATTGAATCCTGAAGTCGAACAACACCATTGTTCTCGTCAGCATCAGTTCCTGCCGTGGAAAGATCTGAACCATCCCAAGTTGTAGCGTCAAAAGGCTCACTACCTGTTTTTTCCACAGAGATAGTCGTATCAACAACTGGAGGAGCAGCAAGAGCTGTCTGGGCGAAAAGAGATATAATCAAAACGGAAAATAAAGGTAGGCGAATCATGGTTCAAGGTTGTTGAATATGCAAATTCACAATGACTACGATGAGAATCTAAAATAGATGGTAACCTATTTAACTAGAGTGAGACAGGTAATAATTTACTAGTTTGAACTGGGACTCTAGACGGCAGTATGCGAACTCTTAATAATGAATTTTTTTCAGTTCAAATAAACTAGAAACTAGAATTAGATATAAGCTAAATAGCACTACTCTGTTCTGTAATAATTCAAGAGAATCCAAAAGTTTCCCTAAATTTCGCTCAATTTTTCAACAGAACCCTTCAAGTCCCACTTCATAAAGAGGGTCTGGCCCACTCGAGTCCTCGCCCATAGGCGTTGATAAGTAACTACACAACACTTCACCACTAACCTATTCCATGCTTCTTCTTGGCAAGAATTCTTAGGGCTCGGCTTACAATTTAGCAGTAGTTTCAAACTCTTACATAACCCACCGCGATATGCCGTTATTCAATCCTCCACTCAAATGAGACACGCTAGGGTCATTTAGCCATAACATCGTTATAAGATATTGGTTTAGTCATCTCCTATCCCAACTACTTATTTTAAGGTTACTAACTCGATTTTCAAACAAAGGTTCTATCATGTTTCGTCGTTTTTCTATCTATTTAGTCTTAGTCCTAATCTTTCTACCTTTTTCAGCCCACGCCGAATCAATGCAAGGGAAGTTATTTGAGCTCATTACTGAACACCTCGATGGTGGAAGTAGTAGCAGCCATTATCTCTACTTAGATAATAACAAGAAAATTAGCTTGGATACTTCTTATCTAGACTCCAAGGATGTCCCAACCTCTGGATCAACAGTTTCTATTTCAGGTAGTTATAAAGTTGATGGTGTTTTTAGAGTCTCTTCTATTTCCAAAGTATCTGTTGAGCGCAGAAACTTCCTGGCCCCACAAAACGGTCCAGTGACACGGGTCATCACGATGTTCTTAACTGAAGATTCCTCCTGCACCATGGCAGATGCAAGAACTTTGCTAGAAAACCTTGCAAGGGAAACAGCTATTATGTCTGGCGGTAATTTAATTCTAGATATAGACCACGACAATGATGGTTTTGCTGATATTTATCCTCTTGCGACGGATGTAGAAGAGCACGGCTGCAGTTTTAGTGAAATTACCGGATCTGCTCAGGCGGAGCTGGATAGACTTGTTGATCGAGGACAATTTACAACTCCCACCGACCAATGGAATTGGACGGTCGTCACCAATACTTTCGACAATAGCGCAGCATGCAATAAAGGTGGTCAGGCTCTTCTCGGTGGACGGGATGCCACGATACTCCATTGTGGCCTTCGTACCTTACATCACGAACTTGGACACAACTTAGGCCTCCATCATGCCGGGATAGACTTGGATGGGGATGGGATTGCTGCAGGCCAGGAAAATCGTTCCGAAGAGTATGGTGATACAGATTTCTTTATGGGGGGACCACTAGCATATGACAATGAAAGAACCCACAACTCTATTCAACAGATTCAGGCAGGACTAGTGCCGGCTCACAAAGTTGTCGAAGAAGTTATAACGGCTAACAAAAGTTACTTTCTAGCAAAGCTCGATGCCGACCATGTGCATGAATCACAAATCATTGTAACTCAACATTTGGGAAGAAAGTTTTATATTTCTTATTATGACAATAATTTAGAGTCTAGCGAATCCCATCTATTTGTTCACAGCAAAAGAGATGACCAGCTTCGAACAATAGTTCTGAACAAGATCAAGCTTGGACAAACTAAGTTTGTCAAAGAATTAGGTTTGTTTTTAAGTTTTGATGAAGTAAAAGACGATACCGCCAAATTCTCTGTGACTGACACAGGACTCGTTTGGACGGATATTTCAGCTGAGGGCGATCCAAACTCCACTTATCAAATTGATCGTTATACAAATGGAGATATCGAGTCTGGTAGTTTCCAGGTGAGTAGTTCAGGAGCAATTGTAGATAGGGGGATTAATCAATCTCAACCTCGATATTTTTCAGACCTGAGACATGTAAGTTTTTCAAGTTCTTCTAACCCAGAGTATGGCCTAAGGGTTTTTGGCCCAGCTGGAGATATGATGGCTGGCTCCGGAGCACCATCCATTCTTTTCCTAAAAAATCCTGAATATAAATATGGCTTGTTCATAACCCTCGAGAAGAGGCGGGAGGAACTCGTATTAGTCGCTAGGCTCACGGGAAGTTTGGAGATAGTTAGTGAAGTGCCAGAGGGAGAAATTCAAAACACATCCTGGGGATTTCCTAGAGTATACTTCCCCAAATTAGAAGGTGTGGGGAAAAGATATGCCAGATTTGTTTTAAGTGACTCTGGTTTCCCCCGGTATGTCCTAATTGCACAAAACGAAACTATTGCGTGTGAGAGTTGTGGAAGAAATGTGTTTTATAGCGTTGAGGACGATAAAGTCAGTTACACAATACGCATCGGTGGTAAGTTAGCCTTTATCCAATCCTATGATGGAAAAAGACAGGCCGCAAGAATTGAGGAATTTGGCGAGTCCGATTTTGGTGACTACACTTTGAGCCCACTATTTACTACTCAAAATTCCGCAGGGGACGGTCTAAGCAGCTCCCCGAAAATATATCGTTTTAATCTACCCGAGGAGGAATTCTACTTCTTTTACGATCAAGGTAAGATTTTTAAAATTGATTCAAACGGGACAATCGGAACAATACTTTCCACCTATCAACCTAGTAATTTTGCCCCTTTCGGACAGATCTCCCTCAGTCTGGATGAAGATTCTAATGGAGAAATCAGTTTTAGCTATCAAAAAGGTGTAAAAGAAAAAGATGAAACTATTAGGCCACCGACATCCTCGTGTTCACCTTTATCGAATAGTTTTACTTCGGAACTTCACATCTTGCCATGCTTGCTTGAACCAACCCCTGTGGTTCCGCCCACTAACGAAGAAGACAACTCGAGCGTGGACGAAAATGAGTCCGGTGAGTGTGTAGATACGGATGGCGATGGATGGGGTTGGGACGGAAACGCTAGTTGTCGTATGGAGGGTAGCTGGCACGAGATTAAGCCAGAGTGCCTGGATCCTGATGGTGATGGATGGGGCTGGGACGGAAGTGAAAGCTGTATAAGCTGAGCGTCGGTGAAGCTCAAAGACCCAAATTTTCCATTGGAGCCGAAACTGGTTCGTCCGGTATTGGGTTATATACCCCGCCCACTATCAGCTTAAGTTTTCAGTGATTCATACCGTCTTCTGGATAATCCAAGATACGAAATTGGTTTGCCAGGCCAACTGGGATATCTTACTGTCTTTGTACCGGTAACGATAATTAACAATATAGGCCCCAAGGAGCATATCCAAACTCTAACGACAATTGAGACTACTTATGAAATTCGATCCTGATAACTCAAAAGAAGACCTTGCAAAATTAGGAATATTATTTCCTAAGGCACAACCCAGCAAGAGCAATAGTCCCTTCAACAAGGTATCGGTGGGAATGCTCATACCCCTCCTAGTCGGGGCCTTGGCCCTCGCTTTTGCAATTTACTCAATAAAAAACGGAAACAACACTCCTCAACCCACTCCCAGTAAAAATTTCCCGACCAAGGGAAATCAATTTCGAGAGAGTATCATCAATTGGCTCCAAATTGGATCGGTTCTTTTGGCATTACTTTTTAATTCTATGAGCTCTAGAAAAAAAGAGAGTATTTCAAGAACACTAGATAAATCCTCTCTTGCCCCTTTTGGCGAAAAAGTCGAAAACCTTTATCCAAACGCCAAATTTGATCTTGCTCTACACGAGAGTAACCTAATGGATGGGATTCGCTCATCGAGAGGTCGACTAACAAAAGGTTTATTAGGTTTATTTTTACTGTTTTGCTTCGTAATACTTCCTGTCACTTCCGGAGTAGCTCGGGGCAACACCTGGGCTGTGGTTGGTATAATTTTAGCCCTAGTGCTTACCTACTTCGGCTTTCGGTCGGAGGTAAAAAAAGATCGTCTAAAACACTCCGTGCTTAAGGATCTTTATGGATCTCGCTACACCGAACTTATAGCTTCATTACCAGGAGATAGAATTCCCGATCGAGAAAGTTAGTAATGGCTCTATATCAGAAAACTGTATAGACCCTGAGGAATTGAGCGTGCCTCCTTCAACTAGCTACTTCACCAGCAGAAACAACTCGACATGCACACAGAGTCAACTACTGATAGAATAAAAGTTTCAAAAAGCAGTCGAAGAACCTTCCTTAAAAATAACACGTTAACTTGATAAAACTACCTAGTCGTTTAGAAGTATTATAGTGGGTTGATTAAAGGAGACAATTGACTCACTACCCGAATATCCAAAGTCTATAATAATTAGCTTCTCCTTTTGCTTTTCAACTACAAGCAAGCCTTTGCGCTCTGCTTTAATAATTGATGCGATGATCAGAGATAAACAGTAGGTTCCAAGGTCGTATCGACCCTGTAAAGACTCCATGAGGCTTAGTATTAACCACCCGAGATGCATTCTTCCTCTTTTCTTAAGCGTGATTCGAAGCATCTCGTCGACATCGGGATGTTCTGAAAGCAGATTAGATTTTTTTAAAACCAATCTACCAAATATAACCAAAGCATAGGTAGCGGCAATTTTAAGAAGGCTAATGAAATAAAAGTAAATCGCAGACCTTAAAACTTCCTTCTTTCTTAGTAGCTTTTCCCAGATACTTTCAGATATGGGGTTAACTTCCAGGTAATCGACACCAGTTTTACGCATTGGTATTCCCTAGTTAAAAAACATAATTTTGACCCCTTTTGAGCAAAGCAAATTTGCTCAAAAGCAGAATAAGGAAACCGTATTTAAATGTGAAAGAATAAACTGGGTTGGTTGAGTTGCCAAACTGTATAATAGAAGAGTAGAAATTGAAATAGTTCTAGGCCAAATTTTACTTGCTTTTAGAAATGAAAACTAGCT
>CALKYB010000009.1 GCA_938003565.1 uncultured bacterium | reverse complement strand
TAAGTGCACCTAAAGTGCCAAGCATTGCCCCTAGCTCTAGAATTTGCTCTGATGTAATGAAACAAAGGAGTGTTCTAGCCGCCAAGTAGTCGTAAATCAGGTTGGCTTCCTCTAGTCGTTTGGTGAGCTTGAATTTATCTAGTTTAGTAGCTGACTCAGAGTTTTTAGAGGTTGCAGAAGCTGGCTCCGAAAAATGGGCTTCAGCTGCAGGAGCTAAATGCACCTCGGCATTCTCTACTAACCAACCGCAATAGCCGAGTACCTGTGTTCGATACTTTGAATCATTCACTCCACCTGGCGCACTGCCCAGGCCAGAAATACTCTCTGGATGAATAATTGACCACAACTTCTCAGAGAATGATTTTCCTCCTCTCAGAGTTGCCCCCAATCGTTTTACCAACGGCGAATTAGCCTCCTGCCAAGCCGCTACATTAACTGATGTTTGCCGAATCGTTTCATCGACCCAAATTTTATCAGAGCTGATTAAATTGCTCATGATTTGCCTCACTATTAAGTTAGTTCGCGACAAGAGGGAAGCGAAAATGTCTACCCTCTAGTCGCGAACTAACTAAAAACCAATTTATAGGCTCCACGTTTTCTATTTTAAATGAACTAAAGTTTGGACGAAGAAACGCCCTTAAAATACATTAATCCTATCAACTTTATAGGTTTTATGGAACCGGGCCCTAAGAGCGTAGGACAAGACTAAATAAAAGTTTTTTAAACTTTCATTGATTTTAGCTACTTAAAGGCTTCGATTGGAGATTGTTCTAAAGCTAAATTGAGACAAAACAAAGCTGGCGACCAGCTAACTCAGCTTGTCGTCTGAAACTATAACTCTCTAAATTACATATCGTACAAATATTAGAGGAATATATCTGTGCTGGCCTAACTCCTGCTTCAATAGCCTGCTTACGCAATATCTGAGGAATTGAAAGGTAATTATTTGAAATAACTTCCTTACAACCTAGATACTGAGGAAAGTTTTCATTAAAAAATTCATCGCCAACTTCATAACAACAGATATCGGCCGCTGGACCAATCACTACCTCGCAGGACTCCGGCTTTGTGAACTCCGACAAAGCGGTTTTTAACAACTCTAGTTTAGCTCCCTTCCAACCACAATGTACTAGGGCAATCTCTTGCTCACACTTAGATTTAATCATCACCGGAGAACAATCTGCTGTGAGAATACCAAGTGATACCGCTCTTTCTCCGATTCTACCTCGATAGAACCAGCCATCAGCTTCAATAACCTTACGCAACTGCCTATCGAAGTCAGAATCATCTTTAATAACAACAATACGATTCCCGTGGACCTGTCTCAAAAGATGCAATTGAGCATTTCTAAAAAAATCCGGCAGAACAGGTGTATCCTGACATGAATCGATAATTTTTAAGTCCGGAGGTCCTACAAAGAATCCGTGTTCAACTTTATCCTGCCAAACTTTGAACTTTAAGAGGAGTCGACCAAGTTTATTTTCTAACTCAAAATGCTCATCTGGAGAAATCATTTCAACTATAGATAATCTAAAGCCAAATCTACTGAGCCAGCAGAATGGGTAAGGGCACCAGAGGATATCCTCTCAGCACCACAATCCGCATAGGAGGCGATGTTTGATCTGTTAATACCGCCTGAAATCTCAAGTATAATGTCAGCTGAAGTATCGCGAACCAAAGCTACAGCTTCTTCAACCTCAGCGGGTGTCATATTATCAAGTAAAATACTGTCTGGATTTGCTACGATAGCTTGATTTAATTCTTCCTGATTCCTAACTTCCACCTGAAGAAACTGCTCACCTAGCTTACGACAAGCCTCGATCGCTTGAGATATATTTCCTCCCATTGCATCGATATGATTATCTTTGATCAGAAAAGCATCAAACAAACCAATTCTATGATTAACTCCCCCACCCACGCCAACTGCGTATTTTTCCAACATTCTAAAGCCGGGTGTAGTTTTTCGTGTATCTACAAGCTCTGTCTTACTATCTCCAAGCAGATTTTTCATTTCTCTGGTAGTAGTAGCGATTCCTGACAAACGCTGAAAAAAATTCAAGACAACTCGTTCAGCAGAAAGAATACTCTGAACCGGACCCTCCAAAATCGAAACCCTCTGAGTGGCTTTAGCCAATTCCCCTTCAGCAACAACTTCCGAATAGCGAAGACGAGCATCTACACTGGTACAAACTTTTTTAGCCACGGTATGTCCACAAACTACTAGCTGCTCCCGAGCAACTAATTCAGCAGAACCCGATAATTCGGCCGGCACTACCGCTTTGCTAGTAATATCACCACTACCTATATCTTCAGACAGAGCTAATCTTACAATGGCATCGATAGATTGATTTAAATCATTCATGGAACTAGGCCTTCTGCACTTCTTCTTCAGCTAGTATAATCGAAGTCCTCACCAGCTTACCATCAAGTCCCTCATTAGCTTCCCGAAGCTCCAGAGCATTGTTTAAAACGTTACCAGCTCGAATTATATCATCTACTAGCTTCTTTACAGAATCCAAATTCTCCTTCCCTACCTCAACCACTAAATTATCTACTGGCCACTTAAGCTTTTTCTGAGCATCTGACTTGGCTGTACGAACTTGAGATAAAACTTCACCAGCCAAACCTAATAAATCTGTTTCTTGGCCAGTCTCCTTTAAACCAGAGAAATCACTCCCTTCCGGCCATGAAGACAAATGAATGGAGTTATTTTCTCCATGATGGTTAAAGATTGAAGTATCTGCAAAATACCAGGACCAAATCTCTTCAGTTATAAAAGGCATAACAGGCGCAAAAAGTCGTAAGTAAGTTTCCAGTCCAACCCTGAGAGCCACTAAAGCCGATAACCGGTCATCATTGCTAACCCCCTCCGCGCCATAAGCTCTTATTTTTATAAGCTCCAAGTAATTGTCACAAAAGTTCCAAAAAGACTGCTCCGAAACCGAGAGAGCCGTAGCATAGTCAAACTTCTCAAAGCTTCTACTTGCTTCTTCTACAGTTTTCCTCAGCGAGCTAAGAAAACTCCGATCCACTGCTACGGTCACATTCTCAAGACTTAAAGAAGAAACGGATTCCTCAGCAAAAAATCCTAAAACGAACTTACTAGCATTGAAAAGTTTAGTGGAGAGTTTACGCCCCACCTTAAAAACACTCTCATCATAAGCAGTATCAACCCCTAGGCGAGCCCTAGCGGTCCAGTAGCGAACGGCATCGGAGGAATAGTCGTCTAATAAATTCTGAGGAGTGACGACATTGCCCTTAGACTTACTCATTTTCTTTCGATCGGGGTCTAATATCCAACCAGAAATAACCACATTCTTCCAGGGGATTTCATTGGAATGCATCCAAGCCTTGGCAATCGTATAAAAAGCCCAGGTGCGTATTATTTCATGGGATTGCGGGCGAAGATCCATAGGGAAAACTTCCCCATGCTTCTTCTCATCTAAGCCCCAATTACTGACTAACTGAGGGGTTAGGGAGGAAGTCGCCCAGGTATCCATCACATCAGGATCTTCAACGAAACCTCCAGGCCGCGCACGTTGGTTTTCTGAATACCCTTCGGGACAATCCGTGAAGGGATCTACTGGCAATTTCTCAACAGAAGCAAAAAGTGGGTTTGAAAAGTCCACTTCACCCGAATCCAATACTTTATACCAAACCGGAAAAGGCACCCCAAAAAATCGCTGTCGGCTGATACACCAGTCCTGGTTTAAACCCTCTACCCAGTTATGGTAGCGAGTATGCATATGACTGGGATGCCAAGCTATCTTTTTTCCTTGTTCAAGTAGAGGCTGCTTATGTTTCAAAATTTCGACAAACCACTGTCTTGTCGTAATGAACTCAATCGGGCGATCACCTTTTTCATAGTATTTCACAGGATGTGAAATAGCTTTAGGCTCCCCTACAAGAGCGCAATCCATAGATGTAGCGTCTACATTCAATGGACAAGTTCCGGGGGTTGCCAATAATTCAGCAACTTTTTTTCTGGCCTGATGAACCTTTAAACCCACTAAGTCGGAGTAAAATTCGCCAGCTTTGGCAGAATCAATACTAGAAAACGGCCCTGAACCAAACTCTAGCTCCAGCATTCGACCATTTTTACCAATGCTTTGCTTAATACCTAAACCACTGGTTTTCCACCAATCCACATCGGCTGCATCTCCAAAAGTACAAACCATCAAAATACCTGATCCCTTCTCAGGATCAGCATGCTCAGAAGGGCGAATGGGGACCTTAGCTCCAAACAAAGGCGTTACTGCTGTCTTATTAAAAAATTTCTGGTACCTTTCATCATCAGGATGAGCAACTACTGCGATACAGGACACCAACAATTCAGGCCGAGTTGTTGAAATTACAAAACTCTCTCCACCATCTACGGCAAATCGTATATCATGGTAGGCGCCCGGAGATTCCCTATCCTCGATATCTGCTTGCGCGAGAGCCGTCTGGAAATCGACATCCCACATAGTTGGTGATTCATTTTGATAAATAAAACCCTTATTCCATAAATCAAGGAAGGAAAGTTGCGAAATCTTGCGGCAATGGGAGTCGATTGTAGCGTATTGCTCATCCCAATCTACGGACAAACCTAAGCGACGCCACAGCTCCTCGAAAGCTTTTTCATCCTCCTGAGTGACCAACCCACAACTCTCTATAAAATTTTGACGAGAGACTTCAGAGGACTTGGTTTTAGCCTTAGCCTCACTGGGGCTCCAAGAATCATCATAGGACAAGCTAGGATTACATCTAATTGCAAATTTATTTTGAACGCGACGCTCAGTAGGCAAGCCGTTATCATCCCACCCCATGGGGTACATTATATTATAACCCTTCATTCGTTTGTAGCGAGTCACCATATCTGTGTGCGTATAGCTAAAGACATGGCCTATGTGCAGTGACCCTGAAACTGTTGGGGGAGGTGTATCCACAACGAATGATTCTTCTCGGGCCTGACCACTTTTAAAGCTATAGAGATCAGACTGCTGCCATTTTTTTGCCCAACTCTGTTCAGATTCGGTAGGATTATATTTCTTTGGAAATTCTTTCACTCTATATCCACTATATTAAAATATTGTAAACCAAGGCCACATCTCCTACTTGGTGAGTTCAACTAAAAATAAAGGAAGACTATCTCTTCGCAGCGGTCAATATAGAAAGACTCAATTAAAGGAGGTAACTACAATGTCAATAAGTAAACAACCACAATTAGGATTAAGATAAAAACCGCAACAAAGGCCCCGAGAATTATTTTCTCCGCCCCTTGGGAGGCCTTATCTCGCAAAGTCTCCGCTTTAGTAGCACCAAATCTAATTCCAAGGCTTTTCTCATCATCATGCGCACCACGAACCGCCGTTCGGTTCAAGTCACTATCAGAAGTATCAGGAGCAATGTTACCAAACACGTAGTTTTCCCCTTGCTTACGATCTTTACGTCGCCGGGGATCGCTCTTCCAGTCTGTATCTTTTCGTTCTCGAAGTCCGCTCGAGGAATTCTCCTGGGCAATCATTGGAAGCTTCGTATCAACAGTTTCAGTCGTAGCTAAATCGTCGCTTGTCTCGCTAGGGGGGATAATCTTCTTAGGTTCATCTTTAATCTTGGATACTTTGGCATTAGTCTTAACTTCAGCATTAACTACAATTTGATAGGGACCTATCTCGAGAACCCCTCCGTCATTTAGAGTTTGCGCCCCTTCGAACTTCTCTCCATCCATTGATAGAGGCAAAGACAAATTTTTGGTTGAGAGCTCCAGAGTGTCATCCTCTGACCTAGAAATGCTAAACTGCACTGCTTCAGAGGGAAGTCCATCTAAAACTAAATCCGCGTTGGCACCGCCAGAGGTGAACGTTTTACCTATTGAAACAAATACAAACTCAGAAACAAAAGAATCACCTGAAAAAATTAGAATAGAGGGCGAATCTACGGGCAAAGTACCAACAACTGGTATTTTACTCTCCCTGATAACCAAGCGATACCCAGCGATCCTCAGGGCATCATCGATACGAATCAGATTTAATTTTTGAGGAACCACGGGGGTTTCATTAATCCATGACCCGTTAGTGCTAGAATTATCGCGATAAACCCATTGACTACCAGATTCTATCAGGAGGCCGTGCAAACGAGAGACAGTCCCACTCTCAAAAACCACTGAACTCTCCGAGTCCCGCCCGAAGCTAATTGTTCCTCCTGCCACTTCAGTAATTGTCTGACTA
>CALKYB010000008.1 GCA_938003565.1 uncultured bacterium | reverse complement strand
ACGCTTTCAACGAAAGGCTTACCTAAACACGACTCTTCACTCTCAAGAATTAGGAGCCTAGTTGCAGCAGGGTTAGTTAAAGTTACATTTCCTTCCTTATCTGTTACTATCACGCCCTCTCTCATAGAGTTCAATGTAACTGACAGTCTCTCCTTCTCTGTGGCTAAATCATTTTCGGCTTTTTTCTTCTCTCTAAGATCTCTAACGAATGCACTAAAGTAAGTGTCCCCCTCAATTTCAAATGGAGTAACAGTTAACTCCACCGGGAACTCTTCACTGGCTCTATTAACCGCAGGAACCTCAACTCTGTTGTTAATTACCGGCCCTTGCTTGGTTTCAAAGTACTTATCCATTCCGGCATGATGCATATCTCGCATATGAGCAGGAACTATCATCTCACTCATTTCTTCCCCAATAGCCTCTTCCCGACTCCAGCCGAAAAGACTCTCCGCTTGTTTACTCCATTCAGTTACTTTCCCATCGCTATTGATCAACACTACCGCATCAAGAGCTGAGTCGATTATTCCACTCATTTGTACTTGGGAGATATTAACTCTGGATTTAGCTTCCTCCAGGGCTCGATTAACATTAATTTTTTGAGAGATCGCATCTTCCAGCTCTATCAATTCTCGAGCGGCATACCTTGGCAGCGACTTTGAACTTTTATCATCCCCAGTAAAATTCCTAACTATTAGCTCAAGGGGTCTAGTAACCACTAGCTGAACAAAGAGCAGGCTAATAAAAACTGATAGCGCTACTAAAAACACCGCTACTAAAAAATCAGAATAGTTGTCTAAAATGAGCCCAACACGAGAGGTAGTGCCGGCAACTAAGAAAACAAAGCCAAAACTCAAAAAGAAACAAATTCCAATTTGATTTGCTAGTCTACTAGTTTTATGGATCGACAATTTTTTAGACATAAGGAACTCAAGACTATAGGAGTTTGGGCGCTCAACCGACCATTCATCTCTGAGTATATACCCATCCTGGTATAAATTTCGGCATAGACGACCTTTCAATCAGATGGGTATACGCAGTGCGTAAGCACTGCCATCATACAGGTATACTGCGCCTCCAACATACTACAAGTCCGCAGGACTTGGCTAGAAAATACCAAATAAAGCTGATTTTCAAGGTTCAACTAGCTTTTCTTGCGAAGCTGCGCTTCTCCTCCATATTTGTGGATGGGTATACCTGTCTAATGGCCTCGCATACGCTCGGCTTATACTGCGCTTAAAATATATCGTTGAATACCGAAATTTAAATGAGGCGCAGTATATACCCATCCTAGTATAAATTTCGGCTTAGACGAACTCTCAGTTCGATGGGTATATGCAGTGCGGTAGCACTGCCATTAGACAGATATACTGAGCCTCCAACCTGCTACAAGTCCGCAGGACTTGACTAGAAAATACCAAATAAAGCTGATTTTCCAAGCTCAACTAGCTTTTCTTGCGAAGCTGCGCTAGCTAGGTCTTTTTGGGGCGGGGCATAGCTCAACTACTAAAGGAAAAGCGCCTCAAACTTATCCCGGCTGCCAGACCCAAAGCTCCCATAACGGCAATCACTGAAGAACCCCCATAGCTAAGAAGAGGTAAGGTAAGTCCTACTACAGGCATCACTCCCACAACCATGCCCACATTCACCACGACATGCCAAAAAATCATCGACGCCACCCCGAAGACCACAAATAGCGGAAATGCATCTCGACAGCGAGAGGCAATAGTGAGCAAACGAACTAGCAAAAAACCATATAACGCAATGACAAAAAACGAACCTAAGAATCCCCACTCCTCAGCAAATACTGAAAACACAAAATCAGTAGTTTGTTCGGGAAGAAAGCTAAGTTGGCTTTGGGTACCTTGAAAGTAGCCTTTGCCGGTCAATGCTCCTGAACCAACAGCTATTTTTGACTGGATTGCATGATATCCAGTTCCTAGTGGGTCATCTTCCGGGGAGAGAAAAGTCAAAATCCGCTGTTTTTGATAGTCTTTTAATCCAAAAAACCACGCTGGAACACTTAAACAAAAACACGCAAGTGACAAGCCAAGCAAAGTTCTTTTCTGAACCCCTGCAACCAAAAGCATCGAGCCACCGATTAGAACATGGCAAAGAGCAGTCCCCAAGTCTGGCTCAACTACAATTAGACCCACCGGCAATAACATTATCAGACCAGGAACTATTAACGAGCCCAAATTATAGCGCTGACCTGAAGCTGAGCGCCGACTAAAAAGTCTGGCCAACGCCAAAATCAGAGCGACCTTCATAAACTCTGAGGGTTGAAGACGAAGCCCCCCTATATCAAGCCAACGGCGAGCCCCGCCGGCCACTACTCCTGTAAAGAAAATAGCAGTTAACAGGACACAACCAATAAAATAGATCACGTAGGAGTAACGATTCCAAAACCCAGGACTAAAACTCATACAAATTAAAAACGCCACCAAACCAATTCCCATAGAAATGGCCTGCCTTTGCATTGGAGCACTGGCTCCTGAATCCACATTAAAACCAGCCGAATAAAGAGTCAGTAAGCCAACAGAGCAAAGTAAGAATACAGCTATTCCAAGCGGCCAATCAAAACGGGTACTAATACTCTTTGCCCTACTCAACTGCCCCCCCCTCGGAAAGAATATCTTGCTCCTTAAATCTCTTGGCTAAGCTGGCACGAACAGTTGGTCGCTCGGCAGATCTAGGTGCTGGTGATAAGTCTGGAGGATTATCTATAACGTCCTGACGGGTAATAACCCCTTTTTTAATAAAGTACTCATCCATCACAAGTTTGGAAATCGGGGCAGCAGCAACACCTCCATGACCGGAATTCTCGACGATTATAGCTAAGACAATCTCAGGAGCAGCAACCGGTGCGTAAGAAACAAACCATGCATGGTCTTGCAGTAGTTCATTTTTACTCTTCTTATTATTCCTACTTAAACGAGCAACTTGAGCGGTTCCGGTTTTTCCACCAACTTCAACTGATGGCACTTGAGCCCGCCTACCCGTACCCTTTTTATTCTGAACAACATCTGCGGACATTTTACGAACCTTCCCTAAAAGCTCTGCCGGCAAGGGAACAACTCCCGCAATCCTCACAGGAAGGTCTACAACCTTACCAGTTTTTTTGTTGGAAACTTTCCTCACCAACCTTGGCTCATAAAGGGTCCCATCACTAGCAAGCGCAGTCATCGCCATCGCTAACTGTATAGGAGTTACAGACAAATAGCCCTGACCAATAGTTACCGGGATTGTGTCCCCTGGCCACCACTGCTCGCCTATGACATCCTTTTTCCACCGTCGAGAGGGTAGAATTCCTGTTTTTTCACCCTGGATAGAGATTCCAGTTGTTTCACCAAAACCAAACATCTTTCCATACTCAGTGAGCTTATCTATTCCGAGTTGAACCCCTAGGTTATAGAAAAAAGCATTGCAGGACATCGTAATTGCTTGGCGCATGTTCACAAGACCATGGCCTGATCTTTTGTGACATCGATAACGGCGTTTTCCAAACTTGAAGTACCCTGGACAGTCAACATAGGTGTCGGACTTCACCAATCCCTCAGCTAAGCCAGCCACTGCTGTAATCAACTTAAAAGTAGACCCAGGAGGATATGATGAGGACAATGCCCGATTGGTCAAAGGCTTTTCTGGATCTCCAGTCAGGCCCCTCCAACTATTGGAGTCCATCTCCCCGGAAAATATATTAGCATCATAAGATGGAGCAGATACCATCGCCAAAATGTCACCACTAGTGGGATCTACTGCAATGACTGCACCCCGCTTCCCCTCCAAGGCTTTTTCAGCAGCCAACTGCAAATCTAAATCTAGAGTTAAATGAAGATCGCTACCTTTCTCATAATGATGAATGTCTAATTCCTTTCTTCTCCTCCCTCCGGCATCCACTTCAATCCGAATAAATCCGTTGTCCCCCTTGAGATTAACTTCGCGGACCTTCTCGATTCCACTTTTCCCAACCAAGTCACCGCGCTCATAGGAATCGCCAAACTCAGCAAGTTCCTTTTTGGAAATCTCTCTAGTGTAGCCAAAAATATGAGAGGCCATATCTTCAAACGGATACTCCCGCATAGGAGCAACATCAACTATCACGCCTGGCAAACGATAGGATCTAGATTTAACACGTGCCAATTCAGCACGACTTACATCAGCTACAACAATCTTAGGTTCAAAAGGTCGAGACTTGCCTGCCTTAAGACGAGCTTTAAGCTCCGCAACAGGACGATCTAGAATCTTTGCCAATTCCTCCAAGGTTTGATCTTTATCAGGCACATCCTCTAGCATCAAAGCGATATTAAAGGACGGTCGACTACCAACAAGAATCCTGCCATCTCTATCAAATAGAGATCCTCGAGCCGCAACAGTTTTAATCAGTCGAGTTCTATTGTTCTCTGAACGATCACGAAAAAAAGAACCGTGTAAACACTGCAAATACCAGAGCCGTAATACCATCAGAGAAAAAACAGCATACCCAAAAACACAGGCTAGGCGCAGTCGAAAGCCAAACCCAGTATCGATTCTGGCGGAATTTCCAACCAACCTAGCCATAGTTAAGATTCCCAACTAAGACGTTGACCAGATATGGATCTTTTCTGGCTTCGCTTAGGTCCCAAACTTGTTAACCAAAAAACAAGCGGTGAGAAAAGAGCCGTTAAGAAAGCTTCAACAAGAGCACGTGAGATTGGGCTCCAGCCTAAGATTTCTATGTCCATGTAAATGCCAAGCAGTGCTAGAAAAGTGAACACCTTAATGAGGCAGCCAGCAAAAGCTAAAACTCCAATCGCAAATCCTCGCTCCACATAAACTTTATCAGCGACGTAAACCACACCAAGATATGCGACTACACAGCCAGCAGCATTTGGACCTAAAAACTGTCCCGACGCTAAGTCGCTCAACAAACCCAAGAAGAACGCCCCTACTAGGCCAGGGATAGCGCCATTCCTAACGGCCAAGCAGACTACCAGAAGTAAAATTATATCGGGAACAACTAACCACGGGATTAAATTGCGGAGCACTGCCGACTGAAAAAATATTCCAATCATGGCAATCGACAAGTATATTAAAGACTTCTTAATCACCAGATGATACCTTTTTCTTTACGGGTTTCTTAGCTTTGGCAATTTTCTTTTTCTGTTGTTTCTTTTTAATGTTTTTTTTCTCCTGTCCCGTGTCAGGCAGATCAACAAGAGAGCTATGATCCTCTGAAAGAGCTAGCTTAGACTTGACCTTCTCTAAAGCGAGTCCTTTCTCAATAACCAACACTGTCTCAAGGTTATTCAAATCAACCCCCGGCTTCACCTAAACTCGTTGAAACAAACCCGGGATATTATCATTAACTTCAGTGACAACTC
>CALKYB010000007.1 GCA_938003565.1 uncultured bacterium | reverse complement strand
TTGCACTTAGGTTTGGTTCAGCTGAGAGTAGTAAAGAGGCAACTCCAGCCACTTGAGGAGCAGACATTGATGTTCCGCTTAAGGTATTGTAGTCGGCATCTAGTCCCGTAGAAACAATGCTAACCCCAGGAGCAGCTAAATCAACAGATCCCAAACCATAGTTTGAGAAGGGTGCGAGATTACCCTCTCGATCAACAGCAGCTACGGAGAGTATATTTGAATAATCATAGCTTGCTGGAAATATCGGAGTTATATCATTGTCCTGCCCAAAATTCCCCGCTGCAGCTACAAAAAGTATCCCTGCATCCTCTGTCTTTTTAATTGCAGCCTCTAGGGCTTGGCTATTAAATGTTCCTCCCCAAGAGTTACTTAATACTCGAAGGTTCACCCCATTTTCTTTCATCTTAACGGCGTATTCTATAGCTTCAATAGCATCCTGAGTGGAGCCAGCACCAGACCCGTCTAAAAACTTAAGGCCCATAAGCTTAACGTTCCAGTTAATACCGGAGACACCAAGGTTATTGTTTCCCTGTGCGCCAATTATCCCTGCACAGTGAGATCCATGACCATTATTGTCCAATGGGTCACCAGCGCCAGAAAGAGCATTGAACCCAAAATAATCATCCACTACTCCGTTCAAATCGTCATCAAGACCATTATTGGGCACTTCTGCAGCGTTATTCCAAAGATTATCTTTTAGATCGGGATGATTGTAGTTAATACCGGAGTCAATTATTCCAACTACAATTTCGTCTGAACCGGTGGTGATATCCCAAGCACTAACTGTATCAAGATCAATGTCATTCTCTTGATCCTGCAAATACCACTGGCGGCTTAATTCGCTATCATTAGGAGTCGCCTTTAATTTATAAAGGCAGTTTGGCTCAAGGTAATCAATTGAGCCACTCGCTATAAGTTCCTTTGCCAGTTGGTGATCAAGCTTACCTGTAGCAAACACGCTTCCACTCAATTCGTTGCGGCTACCTACCTCTAACCCAAGAGAAGTACTCAGAGCTTGCATTTCGGAAGAGGAGTTCTCATCTGAAAATTTTAATATATACTCATGAGGAATAATTTCTTGAGCAAAAACTGATCCACTACAAAGAGTAAAAACACCAAATAGCCAAAACTGTCTGAAAAACATTAAAAACCTTGTTTGATATTCAAAAATATAAAAACCAGTCAGTGCTAGAGAGATTTGGTCCTAAATCACCAGAAATCTAACTGATATAGCTCTATATTTAGAACAGTATTGGGGGCCTAAGTGTTCAGAAAATTCAATTACACAGAGAATTCAGAGCCTTAGATAGACCAAAAATGACGAGGTTGGATAAAAGCAAAGTTTAAAATGAAATGTTGCCCAGGCAGATCGCGAAGCTTACAAATATAGTATCTTATTCTAGCTAGAATTTCCTAACTTGAGAAAAAGAAAATGGCTCCATGACGAGGAGCCAAAAGCAAAAATTTAAGAGGATTAGCCCCTTCAAGAACTCTACTAAAGCAGTTGAGTCTACATAAAAAATAGAGTTTAAACTTTCGATTACGAAGAACTAACCGTTATCTTTTTGCTCTACAACTGCTTCATCACTAGGAGCAACGGGAGGAACCGATGCTTCATCTAAACTAGGTGCGGAAGTCTCAACATTAACCTCCAACGTTGAGGAAGTCGGATCAACGGCAGCCGCCCCAGTTTCCGCGGTTTCATCAGTCTTCACGTTAACTCGACTGACTCGCGAGGCATTCAATCCTTTGTCACCCTCTCTTAACTCATACTCAACAGGCTCACCGTCTTTGAGAGTCTTGAAACCATCCTGATCTATGACAGAGTAGTGAACAAAAACATCCTGACCAGACTCATGCTCTATGAATCCAAATCCCTTGGCATCATTGAACCACTTAACAACACCTTTTAATACCTGCCCCATCTTTTTTATACTCCTGAAAAAAATTCTCCCTCACATTACATAATGGCTACCCCGTAAGGAGGGTTGACGCAAGGGTTTATATATACATATGCCAGGTGAAACAAGTGAGACAGTTTATAGAGAGAAAGAATAGCTCTAAGCTCAATACGAAAGGTCTATTTCTAGACAAAAAAACTGCGTAAAGCTCTTGTTCTCTACTATTATTGTCAATATTCCGGCTCTCCCAGTTTGAAGCACCCAAATCGTGCCTGAAGATTTTACGGCTAAAACACTCTCTCAAAACAAGAACTAAAATGGATTGCCTTTGGGTAAGTAATTTTAATAGAGATAAGCTCAAACAGAAAATCACTCTAGCCAATAAACAAATGGAAGGATAGGCTCAGTAGTAGTGATTTATTATGTTTTCCAACCTTTCGAGTTAGTTCATTGATGAACAATAACAATCTCTCGCAACTTTTTGAGCAAACTCTCGCCGTGCTCCCGCATGGCGCAATAGTTACGGATTTACATGGCACTGTTGTGGGGGCTAACAAGAGTTTTTCTGAACTCTCTGGCGTAGAGTCGAAAGATATCGTAGGCAAGAATATTAATGACTACTTCCCGGTGGAAGAAAAGATTACCGGTGAAGGCGTTTTTCAACTCTCTCCAATATCAAATGAAATAATTGGAGAAGTGTTTCACGTTAGAGCGCATAAATTAGAAACGGAACAAGCAGCAGGATGGGCCTATTTTCTAAGTGGTGCAAACGATTCCATTTCCGGTCATATGAGCTGGCGAGAAGAAAAACTAGCTTCCCTTGGAACCTTAACTGGGGAAATAGCGCACGATTTAAATAACCTATTAGCCGGCATTCTTGGGCATGTCTCCTATTTAAGGCTTACCCTTCCTGAGTCTGGTGGTCACCAAGTCTCAATCGAAGCCATTGAAGAAGCAACCAAAGGGGCTGCCTCAATGACTCAAAGAATCCTTGCCTTCGCTAAGGGGGACAAAGGGACCCTTGCCGTTGTAAGCCTAGCTGAGGTCATCAGGGCTGGCACAAATTTACTCCAAGCCGCCCTTCCAAAGAACATCAATATGCAGGTGATTGGCTTAGATAAAGAGCTTTCCATTGTCGGTGATGAAATAGCCTTATCTCAAATAGTAATGAACTTAATCGTCAACGCTCGAGATGCATTACCCGAAGGCGGCGACATCACTATTTCAATCGACTCACTCTCATTGGAAAAAACACCCGATGGCATTGTCCCGCCCATTAAGCCTGGCCACTATGCGGCACTGAGTATAGCCGACAATGGGTCTGGGATTGAAAAGAATGTTTTAGATAAAATTTTTCAGCCATATTTTACTACCAAATCCGAGCGTGGGACAGGTCTTGGCCTCTCCACGGTGAAGTCCATCGTCGAGAAACACTCAGGCGGCATTAGTTTGCGCTCTAAGGTTGGCAAAGGAACTGAATTCATTATCTTCCTTCCCCTTCACCATGCGCCTAAAGAAAAAGTCGAAAAGGGGAGTAAAGAAATCCCAAAAGGTACTGAAGCTATTCTAATTGTAGACGACGAGGATGCCGTTAGAACCGTGATGGAAAAAAGTCTAGCCCTGCTCGGTTACGAGGTTGATTCAGTGGACGGAGGAGAACCAGCTCTGGAACTCTACACAGCTAGTCCAGAGAAATATAAACTCGTAATCCTTGATATGATGATGCCAAATATGTCGGGGGATGA
>CALKYB010000006.1 GCA_938003565.1 uncultured bacterium | reverse complement strand
GCGTTTAAAAAACCTACCGATAAAGAACTCTCACATGACTTCCTTTGGCGTATACACCAACAAGTTCCGGCTAAAGGAGAAATTGGCTTTTTTAACCGATCGCATTATGAAGACGTTCTGGTGGTCAAAGTCCACAAACTTGTTGCTCAAAGCGTCATAGAGGAACGCTACAAACAAATTAACGACTTCGAAGCCTTATTACGACAAAATGGCACTCACATAATCAAGATTCATTTAAACATCAGCAAGGATTACCAACTGGGTCGTTTAAAAAGACGTCTAGAACGTCCAGAAAAATGGTGGAAGTTTAATCCAGGGGACCTCGAGGAAAGAAAGAAATGGTCTGAGTATATGCAAAGCTACCTTCAAGTATTTGAAAACTGTTCTAGCACTTCAGCCCCATGGTATTTAGTACCATCAGAGAATCGGCGATTTAGAACATTGGTATTGAGTGAATTAATACTTCGCAAACTAAAGGAAATGGATCCCTGCTATCCGGAAGCAAACTTTAATATTGATGACTATCCCGTCGATAGTCTGAAATAGTAGAAGTTAAACCTTATTGGCTTGTGAGATTAGTTGCACGCCCTAGGATAAAGTCCGGCAAAACGTCCGAAATAGAACCGATCAATTGTGGGGCAACTAGCGTATACTCCCCGATCTCGAAAAGAACTCAACACAGACTGTCTAGCATTGTAGTAGCTAAAAAAGTTTCTAGCAGTACTTCTATATCCGTGGTCTAAAAAAGGCCCATCAGCAATCATTTTTCTCTTGCCTAGCATAGTCGTAGCACAACTACTATTTCCTCGACCCGCAATAAGATGGTTTGCAGCAGGTCCATATTGAGAAACCCTGTAGTAGCGGCCTCCACTAACATGAGCACAACCGCTAGACCCTAAAAGGCCTATAGCTATCAGCAGGACGACAATCTTTGGTTGTTGCAAACTCATTTAGTATATCTCAAAAATTCGCTACTAAAAAACTAATAGCTGAAAACCCGTTTAAAACGATATGTCTAAAGTTTAGGATTCGAATAGAACTAGGAAAGTTTCAGATTTACTTAATACGAGAATATGCAGCGATATCAGTAAGTTTCACCTTTTTAGTAATGGCAGAGTGAAGATGGCCCGGCTTAGACCAAACATTTTTATTAGTATTGAGGTCAACAGTTTGAGGCAAATTCCAGATTTTCTTCTCCCCCCCCTCAGAATACTTTAGGGAGGTGTCCGAGAGAACTTCTAACTTAGAAACCCTCCCCTCCCTAACCCCAAGCAGTATCTTCTCAAGGGACAAAGCAGTAAGTAAATTTGCAGGAGTAGTTGAGCTTTCCCAACGAAGCTCAAGATTGAGTGCTTTATCATAAAATCTTGCAACAAATTGAGGCCTTTTTCTTTTTTCTTCCGCGGTATAAGGCAGGTACGAGAATCTTTCATTTTCAGCTAGATATTTAAGCATACCAGTAGTCATGTGAATATCTCGACCTATCCCCCTTCCATGATCGTCTCCAGGATGACCCATAGTCTCTGAAAACCCTGTGAGTATCACTCTTTCATTTGGCCCAGCTTGCTCGATATAAGATTTAGCAAAATGATTCAATGCTGCCACAGCTGCTATTTTGGCACCCTCTAAACTAGTGCAACCAAGTTCATTCTTACAAAGATACCCGTTAGAGGAGGAAATCATGTAATAGCGATTCACAAGAAGAGCAGCCTTGGTCTCTGGATCTTTAGTTAAAATTTTACCATCTAAATACCTAAAGCTATCCGAATCAAATCCAAGTCTCATCAACCCCTCAGCCTCCGTTCTAACCTCGCTTTCATAGTTCAAACTATTGAAATCAGTCGAAATTAGACCTGTTTGCTGAACCCCGGATCGAAAAGTAATTATATCGTTGATAATCTTACTAGTATTAAAATCCAAAATACCATCAGTCCTCAAATTCGGAGCGTGGCTTGAAATTGTCTTTTGGAATTCGGCTACCTTCTTAGCAAAAGCTAAATCCACTGTATCACTTAAACTTATAACTTCTTTCGGGCTAAGAAATTTCCTAATTTGCGATAGCTCAACTAAGCCAAACTTTCTTGACCCATTAGGAACTTGCAATGAAGATAGGCCTTCTTTAGCAATACCAGCTTCAAAATTTAAATCTCCACCACCTAGCAAAATTAGAAAACGTTTGGTATTATCACTTAATTCAGCGAAGTCTGGCTGATCGTACTCCTGCCAGCTTTGAAAATTTTCAGCTGCCCTATCAGTCATGTTACCGTATTGTCCATCAACCTGGCTGGAATTAAGAAACCCGCTAACTACAAGTCCGCGTTGAAGATCGCAAACCAGCTTACCCTTAGCCCCTAAACCAATATCCGAAACCAACCCAGTATCTAGGGAGCAACTCTCTGGTTCTTTAGTCTGTTCTAATGCTGTCACTGAAAGGAAAATATATATTTAAACCAACTCTATACAAAGGTTCTGCAAATATGATCCATTACTGTTGCAAAAAAGCAATCGAACTTCCGCTCACCGAACTGGTAATATATACTGCGCCTCATTTAAATTTCGGTTTCTAGTAGTTCTATTGAGCAGCGCAGTATAAGCCAAGCGGTAGTGAGGCCATCAGACAGGTATACTAAAAATTTAAGGAGGAACTAGGAAATCAGATTACCTGGCATTATAGCAACCATGAATAAACTTATCCGCTACATAGTCTCCAATAAGCCGTATAGCAGGCTCATCAAAGTGAGTTCCATCTGATGCCTCAAGACCCTCACCTTCTGAGTAGCAAGTTAGGGGATCGTTGTCCCGATTGAGTGAGCGAATTATCGGATTCACGTCAAAACCAACAGTTTCATTGGCAATAAAATAGCCACCATTAAACCAGGATTGAGAACGAAATCTAGAAATTAGCGAGTGTAATTTTGCGCCATAATCATAAGCATGGGGGTCATCGGCTTCACCCTGCATCCACCAAATTAAGTCAACTTGATAATTATTAGGTAGTTGATCCAAGGCAGAGTCTACAGTACTCAAAATTTCTGGGTAATGGCCTCCATTTTCATGCCAAAAATCGATTGACATACCAGTCTGCCCAGTTACTATTAAACCAACCACTTTATTTGGATCCTTTTCTACAAGAGACTTGGCAATTCGAAAACCAGGTATCAACTGCCCTCTGCCCTTATTTCTAGGATCATCATACTGCACCCAAACCTGGGTCTTTAGACTGGCTACTTTCCAACCTTGATGCTTAGTCCAAGCAAAAATTCGTTCATGTGGAGCATCCAACGTGTCGTCCGGCGTTGTTCCTGGAGCCAAGGCGTTAGATTGACCAGCGGTCAATACCACATCCGTTATATCACTTACTGTAAAATTCGAAGGAACATCAGGATAAATCACAAAGCAGGACTTACTATTCTCCCAACCATATCCATCTCCATCGAGGTCAACTGCAGGAGAACTACAAAATGTAACCGCTGGATTGCTCCTGATATCTGGATCTGGTTGATTGTCGGGACCACCACCAACTTCTGGTTGAACAATACAAGTAGCTTTATTCTCCCAGCCAAAGCCGTCACCGTCTTCATCAAAAGCTGATGAACTACAAAAAGGAAATCCCGAATCAGTATTAACAATCGGATCGGGATTAGATTGGTCATCTGCACCTGGTCTTACAAGACAGGTAGATTTATTCTCCCAGCCATAACCATCATTATCCTCATCAAAAGATGAAGAACTACAAAAGGGAAACGGAGAGGTTGGGTCGGGTTGAGTATCTGGGTCGTCGTCAACTCCTGGTTTAACCAAACAGCTAGAACTGTTCTCCCAACCATAACCATCCCCATCCTCGTCAAAAGACGAAGAGCTGCAGTAAACTAGATTTGTACTCGGACCAGGATCTGTCGGGACAACAGGCTGGCCAGTTACAACGACACAAGTCATTTCATTTTCCCAGCCGTATCCGTCTCCATCCTCGTCAAAAGATGAGGAGCTACAGTCCGGGAAGCCCATAGCCACAGCCAAATTCAAGCTGCCTAAGGAGACAAGAAAAAAGGAGATTTGAGATGTGAATTTACGATAATCCATAAGAACAAACTCTAAGACTGCCTGGAGAACACGACCGAGCAGTATTGTTGATTAATATACTAGAGTATTTTAATTACCTACTAAAGTAAAGGGTAATTAAGGTAAAAAACTTCACCTAGTTAGGTAAATCTAGGGATAATAGAGCAAATCCAAGATATTAGCGCCACAGAAATTTTTCTGTGCACCCCGAAATATTAAGAGTTAGAAGCCTTCTGCATTAATAAAGTGGAATCTAATCTTTTTGTCCCACAGGAGTTTAGATACTTCTCTGCCACGAGGTCTCCAATTCGCCTAATAGCCGGTTCATCAAAATGAACTTTGTCGGCCGAGAGAAATCCTTCGCCCTCCGAAAAACAAGTCAAAGGATCATCGTCGACGTTAAGACGACGAATAATTGAGTTAACCTCCGACCCGACAGTTTCATTTGCCACGAAATAGCCATCCGAGAACCAACCACTCTTTCGAAAGCGCTCAACTAAAGACCTAAGCTTGGCAAAATAGTCTACCGCATGGGGATCGTCCGCCTCACCCTGCATCCACCAAATTAGATCAACATTAGTTTTCTTGGGTAGGGCAGCTAGAGCAAGTGAAACTTTTTTCAAAATACTAGGAAACTCCTTGCCAGATTTATCCCAGAACTTAATACTCATTCCAGCCACACCTGTTGAAATTAGACCAACAACACGTTTAGAATCTTTCTGGGCGATAGACTTTGCAATTCTAAAACCTGGCACAAGCTGTCCCGCTCCGCCCACTTTCGGGCTACCGTCCTCAAACCAAATCTGGGTTTTCAAACTGGCAATTTTCCAGCCTTCAGAATAAGTCCAAACAAATACTCGTTCATGGGGAGCATCTAAAATATCATCGGGAGTTCTACCTGCACCCAAAGCATTTGACTGTCCGGCAACGAGAATTACATCGGTGATATCGGCTACTGTATAAGGCGATTTTGGATCAGGGGCTTTTATCTCACAAGATATTTTGAGACGAGCGTTCCAGCCCCATCCATCACCATCAGAATCAACACACTCAGAGGGGTCACTTGCAACCTTCATCTGTCTTTTTAAACTTGTATCTAACTTTAAAAGTTTTTTCTTTGCCTTATCTTCATTCTTCAAAGCCTGATTTTTTTTGTCCTTGTCAGACATCTTGCATGATTTCTTAATCGCTTCAATCCAACCCCAACCATCACCATCTGGGTCAACGCATTCATAATCTTTAAGTTCGTTGTTTGGAGACTTCTCGGGTAGAGCAGTTGCTGTAGCTATCCTAGAAGCGGCTCCATTAGATCCCTTAACTCTGCATGAAGCTTCGTTCTCCCATCCCCAACCATCACCATCTGGATCAGATGCCGCGGAAGCGCAGGTATCCACAGCCCCTGCTTCTAGCGCCACGACTATCAGGAGCAAGGATATTACAGAAAATCGAAATATGAGTTGAACGTACATTAAGAAAAGAAAAAATTATTTTTAAAATTCGTGGTTCTAGAAACCTAAAGAATCTCCTACGGTATTTGGAGTTTGCTAGTAAGAGGAGAGATTCAATACCACAAAATTTCATCTAAGATTAGGGAAATTCTATGTATTGGGACACAACTGGAGGAAACTATTGGCGGCTTTAGCAGGTTACCTTCTCAATACGGCGGAGAATGCCCCAAGGACAATATGAGACCTCAAATTCAATTTGAGGTCTCATATTTTCATTTTATCCAGGAGTGAGAGTTAGTTTTATTTTTGGAGTATCTTCTAATTAAAATCATAACAGCCGTTTAGATACTTGTCGGCCACTAAGTAACCTATATCTCGAATGGCTGGTTCATCGAAATGAATTGTGTCGCTTGCCAAAAACCCTTCGCCTTCAGAGTAGCAAGTCAATGAATCACCATCATTATTAAGAGTTCTAATAAGAGGATTTACGTCAGAAGCGACAGTCTCATTGGCTATGAAGTAACCAGTGCTATACCAGCTTTGTAAACGGAATCTAGAAATCAGAGAATCCAACTCAGCTCGATAGTCAATTGCATTGACATCATCTGCCTCACCTTGCATCCACCATATTAAATCTACTTCGTTTTTAAACGGCAACTCTGCCAAAGCATCAGAGACCTTATTGACTACAGCGGGAAATTCTTGTCCTGAGTCATCCCAAAAACTAATTGGCATTCCAGCTACTCCAGATGGAATAAGTCCGACAACTCGAGTAGGATCGTTCTCTACAATAGACTTGGCTATTCTAAACCCAGGCACTAGATGACCAATGCCCCCACTCTTTGGACTACCATTTGCAAACCAAGCTTGATTTTTTAGGTCAGCAACTTTCCAACCTTTATCAAACGTCCAAACAAAAACTCTTTCATGAGGTGCATCCAACACATCGTCAGAAACAGTATCTTGACCCAAAGAATTGGACTGACCTGCAGTTAAAACAACATCTGTAATGTCATTAACACTAAATGGAGAATACACATCTGTAGGCTCAATCTCGCAAGATATACCTAAGCTTTGATTCCAGCCCCAACCATCTCCGTCCGTATCAACACATTCATCGCTGTCTGGAACCTCCTTCCCCATTGGCTCATCCACTTGGCAAGACAGACTTAGCTCCTGGATCCATCCCCACCCGTCTCCGTCACTATCAACACACTCATATTCATCGGTCTCCGGGTCTGGGTCTACGGGATCTACAGGGTCAACAGGGTCTACGGGATCTCCTCCATCAGTGTCATCACTATCAACCTGACACGAGGACTGGGTAGCTTGAATCCAACCCCAACCGTCTCCGTCATTGTCTACACACTGATCATTTTGGGGGCTACTTGACCCACTTGGAATGCTTGATGAGTCTACTATACAAGAGTCATTGTTCTCCCAACCCCAGCCATC
>CALKYB010000005.1 GCA_938003565.1 uncultured bacterium | reverse complement strand
CGACCCGTCAACAAAATAATAGTCTCCAGCATTCGAGTAGCGTCTGCTGGCAAGTTGGGACCGAAATCTTCTAGTATAAAATTTGAATAGTTTGCTATACCTCTTACCGGCTCTTTTAAATCATGTGAGGCAATATAGGCGAAATCATCAAGGTCTCTATTAGCAATCTCAAGCTCATTGTTCTGAGTTTCTAATTTTATCGCAAAGGAAGCTAACTTCGCTTCGGCCGCCTTCCGCTCAGAAATATCTGCAACAGATGCTAGTAGTTGATTGCTTGAAAAAGAAATTGGCGTAAAGTTAATCTCTACCAAAGACTTAGAATTATCAGCTGTAAGGGCAAAGAAACTAGTGCGAGTTTCAAAACTCCGATCCTGCAAAGAGCCACTATCTCCATTCTCAAATGCCTCTAAGATTGAATCAAGTGTATCAGGAAAAAAACTCTCAAACTCTTCCCCTATGATACTTATCCTATCCCGACCCAACAACAATTCAATCTTTTTGTTAATCAACGTAACACGCCCATGCCGATCCACTATGGCAAAACCGTTTGGAGCCGATTCGACTACCGTTTTAAAACGCTCCTCGGACTCAATCTTCTCAGTCACATCCTCGGATATTCGCAGCAGAAAGTCCTCATCATCACCACTGTTTTGTATAGGTACTTTTATAGTTTTAAGAAGACGTCGATAACCTTGTTTGGACTGAAGCTCTTCAAGTTCAATAAAACCGGGCTCACCCGAATCCAACACCTCTTGGTCATGGGCCATAACATCCTTTGCAACTTTTGAAGAAAGAAGTTCCATCGAAGTCTTGCCAACTATCTCGTGCTCTGAGAGCCCCAAGAATCTCTCAGCTGCCCGGTTCACGAGAGTGATTTTCTTAGAAATAGCATCTTTTACCAAAATGACGTCCGGAATATGATGAATAACCGCTTCAAGAAAGCGTTGCTGCTCATTAAGAAGGCTACTTTTCAATTTTACATCCGAGAGGATATTTATTAAGGCTCTTTCACTTTTATCAGCCACCGCACTACGATTGGCAAATTCATCTTCCAACCTGGCAAAACTATGGCGCTTCTCCTCCAAGGCTTCTTCTAGTCCCGCGTTTTTTTTAATCTCTAACTTAAGATTTTGATGTTTGGTAAATAGAAAGCCAAGAGAAGTAATCAGAGCAAGAAGGGAGAAAATCCAAAACAGGATGACATACGGCAAAATTAGTACGCTATCGGCAACTGGCATCACAATCCCCTCTAGTGTAACTTAAGCAAGCCAATCTAATCGCTGGCCCTCCCTTACAAAATAGACTTTCAAATTGGTCGGTCATAAAAAACACTACAGCCCAAGGCAAAGTCGCCTTCAACAAATCTTACTCCACCTGATATTTACCTGGACGCCCCATATCAACCAGCAAAGCATTAACCTCTTTCTTCAATTCAATCATGGCCAACTCTCGATCCACAACTGTTTCGTGAAAATCACGAAGCTTGGAAGCTTCAGTTTCTGCAACTTCTTTAGACTTGGCCAATTCGAGAGTACGATCGTCAACTCGTTGCTCAAGTTCGTCATAGGCGTTCTGCAAATCCGCTTTACTAGGAATCTGCAGAGCTTTTGGGATAAGTGGCCAAACAACTATCGCTGTCAAAACCGAAGTAATTGCGGTAGTGGCTTTAACAATTCCCTCTAGGCGATAGGTCCCATTCCAGGTTGTCCAAATACCCATAAGATGGGTGGAGCCACAGCTAAAAATAAATACGGCGAACAAAACAAATATCCAATTAAAAACAAAATCCTTGCGATTCAAAACAAAATAAACAATGGCGGCTGGAATCGAATAGTAGGCCATTGCAGTGAGCGCATCAGAGGCAACATGGACCCACAAAATTTCGGGCTTCCACATATAACAATGCCCATGCGGCATAAAATCGGATAAAAATAGTTTTTGGAGATACTCAAACATAGTTAGCTCTACCTATTAAGAAAGTCGAAGGGAGTTACAAGAAGATACAATATTGAAACAAAACGAATTTTTGTTCAGAGCCGAATCATCTCACTCTAGTGGTTTATAGTTTTTAAACTTACCTGAGTTCTAACTACTTCAGAGTAACTTCTAAACCTGGCAATTGAGAAGGGGCCTCTTCACCTCCCGCTACATCTAAAAGTAGCCGGGAACAAACGGATGTTCAAACTTCCTGTATATACTGCAAGGAGTAATTCTGACCGAGAGTTTGAATAGCACTGAACCTAGGACTCTCAAAAGTCTGCAAATCCTTGAGCATCTAGGGGCACAAGCCAATTAAGTTGCATATGGGAACATCTGAAGCTTCAACAAGCTAAAAAGAATAGAGAACAAATACCAGCTGAGCTGGTATTTGTTCTGGAGCTGATGATGGGACTTGAACCCGCAACCTACTGATTACAAATCAGTTGCTCTACCAATTGAGCTACACCAGCGTGTGGTGACTAAGTGCCATAAAAATAGGGGGTCTGTCACCCCTTTTGCCGTGCTATGGTGAAATTTTGAATTAACTCAACAAGAGACCACTTATCCCTATTAATTTACTAGAGTTTTTGATTTTTGTGAATTCAAATCAAGAATAATCTAGGACAGATATACTATCTAGATGAAAGCATTATATTTTCAGGAGCATGGAACTGTTAACAACCTTAAATTTGGTGAAATTAATGAACCAGTTTTGGATTCTAATACCCACGTTCTTATCAGAGTTAGGGCTTGCTCCTTAAACCATCTAGATCTTTGGGTACTAGCGGGCTGGAGAGGTTTAGAGCTGCCCCTACCACACTACGGAGGGGCAGACATAGCAGGAGAAGTAGAGGACCCTGGAGAATCTGAGGTACTCCAAAAGGGAGATCGGGTCGTTGTTTGTCCGGGCTACTTGGATGGACCCGAGGACGAGTGGAGTCGTGCGGGACAAGATAGTCTCAGCCCATCCTATAAAATTTTAGGTGAAGCTAGAACTGGTGGATTCGCTGAATTCATCAGTGTTCCCAACCACGCAGTTCATAAAATTCCAGACAATCGAAGCTTCGAAGAGGCCGCTGCTCCTCTTTTAGTAGGGCTCACTGCCTGGCGCATGTTGATGACCCAGGCCTCAATAAAAAAGGGAGACAGCGTTCTAATCGTCGGTAGTGGAGGTGGTTTAAACAGTTTTTCTATACAGCTTGCTAAGTCCCTTGGTGCACAAGTAATAGCCCTAACCTCCTCTGAGAACAAAGAAGAAAAGTCACTTAAACTTGGAGCTGATATCGCGCTAAACTATTTACAAAAACCAGACTGGTCTAAGGATGTTATTAGGGTTACCGAGGGCCTTGGTGCGGACATAGTCGTTGACAATGTAGGGGCAGCTAGTTTCTCTCACTCCCTAAAAGCTGTGAAAAGAGGTGGAACAATCGTCACTGTTGGAAACACCAGTGGTCCCAAACTAGAAATTGACAATAGATATATTTTTAGTAAACAAATTAAAATTATCGGATCTACCATGGGCAGCGCCAAGGATTTTGACGCACTTCTCCAACATCTCTGGAGTAACAAACTGAAGCCTGTCATTGACCAATCGATCCCCTTAGAGAATGGCAAAGAAGCTTATAAAATCTTGGAAGAAGGGAAGCAATTTGGCAAAGTAGTCATTTCAGTCTGATTGCTCGACACTATTAGGAGACAAATGAGTAGCGCAAAAGAAAATCAGCACATAGCCAGACTAATCGTCGGCGCCATGAGTATTGATGGCGACATGGATGAGAAAGAACTTCAAAAGTGTGCTGCCACTCTTAACGAAATAGGGATGGGACAGTTAGTTGCCGAAGTTGGCGTTGCTCTAGAAGAAGTGGATAGTAATTTTAATGTGTTTAAAGAATGTAAAGACCTTGTCGCCTCCCTTGGAAGCAACTCAAAGGAGCTCTCTCCTCTAATCTACCGCATCGTTGTTGATGTTTTAGCATCCGACCGCTTTGTTTCAATGAGAGAGGCCTCCTACCTGGCGGCAATTGCCAAGCGTCTAGATCTGGAATGGGAAGATGCTCAGAATATCTTTAAAAAAGAAATGGCTCGTCGTCGTGGAAGACTGGAAGTTTCAGGAGCTCAAATTGACGAAGCTATTAATAAGAATCTAAAAGAACTACTTAGTTTTCCCGGCTCAGAAGAACTAGTAGGAGAGCTGGACGAAGATTCCCTTGAAGAATTGCTCCATGAAGCTGAAGCTGGTGCAGATGTTTGTCAAGATGAGGTCGCTCGAGCAATGACTATTCTAGGTTTAAAGCCTGGCGCTAAGCTTGAAGACGCCGAAGGGGTATGGCTAGAGACTATAAATAAGCTAAACCTACCCAAACTAGCAGAAATTGGAGAAACTTTTGTCTCAGCGGCGATTGACAGAATGACTGCTATTAATAATGCTTACAAAACAATCTTAGCCCTTCACAATAAAAGCTAAGCGGCAAGACTGGTTTTTGTACATTTAAGGACTTGGAGGAATCCGGATTGTTCAAGTTGGAAAACTGTAGTGGCGAAAAACATTCTAGTCAGATAACTCAGCCCAATGGAAGAAAAGTTCTCATCGAAATCTGAGAATCTCAAGAACATCAACTAGGTAGATAAATAGAAAACAATCAAATCCTAACTCCCTAACATCCATCTACAAATTCTTTCTGAATCTGGACTAGGGCTTCAAGAAACCGGTTAAGCCCCTCATCGCTGTGAGCTTCCTTCTCGAGTTTATCAATAATTTTCTGCAAATCCTTCATAGAGGCCATCATAGACCTTTGGGCCTTTGATAATTTTTTCTTACCATCAACTTGATCTGCACTTTGAAAATCTTTCGCTAAAGCTACTTGAGATCGAAGTTCCTCCAAGCCCGCAGCTACATTCTCATCACGCAAGTTTTCAATAAAAGGTCGGCCATCGAGTAAGCACCATGTCTCCTCAAGCCCTGTATCGGAAACAACACCGGGACCACTTAAATCCAACCACTCTTCCGCGCTCGCCTGAGCCCATGTACAGGCTTGATCACAAAGTTCGTTCTCCAGATGTCCCGAGTGACCTTTAACATGTTGAGGTTTTACTTTAATACCTCTCGACAACACCAAGTAACTCTTCCAAAGACCCTGATTCTTAACTGGCTTTTTCTGAGAAGTTTGCCAACCGTTTCTTTGCCAATTATTAATATAAGCAGTCGCACTCTTGAGGGTGTACTCGCTATCAGAGACCCAGATGAGTTCCTCAACCGACTCAACAATTCCAGCTTCCAGCGCCGCAAACCCTATCAGCCCAGACGAAATCTCAGCTTCATTATTCGTGGCCCCTCCCAGAAAAATTAAAAGGTTCAGCGCTTCTCCTGATTCAGTCCTGAGAATACAAGCTCCCGCTCCACTTCCACCACTCTGCCCACCTCCATCGCTATACAATATCAAACCCATCAACTCCCTGCTCCTATCGCCAACCATCAGGATAACTACCACTCAAAAGTAACTGCTTTGTTTGAGGTCCAGTGTGATAATATAGAGCGTAAAATCCTTTCTCTTCAACTCCCTTTGGTCGAGAATAATATAACTTAATATTTAGTGGACTTTCGCTCGAATACCCTGTTCCAGAAAAAAGTTTCTTCCCACTCTCATTAGTCACTTTTGAACTTTGCGCAATCAAATATTCCTTATTACTCTCTAGATCCCCTTCACTCTTAACAAGAGCAAGCTTGAACAGGGCTGGGTTCAACCAGCGAAATTTCTTCTTAGAATCCTCCAAGTTGAATTCTAAAAGAAATTTTTCATTCTCAAAGCCAGAAAAGACCTGATTCGCCAGTGCCCCCGGTGGAACCCGTCTAGCAGCAGCAGTCACTTCTAAAAGATAAACTGTTGAGCCCAGGGACATTGCTAGGGCAAAGAAAAAACCTAGGCGACTTTTAGAAAATGATCGACTGGACCCTCCTCGACCCTTAAACAATCTGGCTTCATCAAAAGGCCTAACTAACCCTAGCTCCTCTAGCGCCTCCTTAGGTAGCAACTGCAGAAGTCCAACAATAGAAGCGGTAATTCCAAAGAGAAGAAAAACGGAAACAAAGGTTTGTTTAATTAAAATCAAACCAATATTTTCAGACACGTCACCGAGAGCCTGTAAAATTGCTTCGGGGACAATCCAGGCAAACCACATGAACAACATAAAAAACACTGCATCCCTCCAGTGTTTCATAGCAAGTTGAGCAGAACGAGAAAGGCCAAGATCCAAAATCGACTTACTCTTAAACCATGTCAAAGGTATGGTTGCTGGGTCTCCCATCACTGAAGCTTCTGGCCCTTCCTCCTCATCCCAAATTGAATCATCCGACTTAGAATCGAGGGATTCATCAGCCAACAAACATTGCTCAAGCGCAGGAAACACCGGTGCCCAAACCAGAAAAAAAAGCATAAACAAGCCAGGAGGCACTTCCACAGTAAGTAGGACAACAAACAAAAGCATGAGATAACTCATAAACACTTTCGGCAAACAAATAGCTGCTTTAGAAAGTATCGAGGACAATCCAATCTCATCTCCCCTGACAACCTTGACCACAAAAAGTGTGATTGCAGTGAGCAACCAGGCTTTCGCCATATAGACAATCACTAATACAATAAACTGTTGTTTAGGGTCACGGCCAATAAAATGGGCCATGCAATGGCCGAATAATTCAAGGATAAGCGGAGGCAACAATAGTCTTAAAAGGGACCATTTATGCACTCTCGAAAAATAAATCCCTTGGTCAACTGCTTCAGAACCCCTAAAGAGTGAATTATTGTTGAATAATTTCAAAATTTAATGTCCTATCTAGCATCTATCAACTTTAAAACGTTTTACGGTTTGCAGTTATCCAGTGCAAAAATTTTGGCTTATTAAATACTCATCTGGCAGCAAAGCTAGACAAACTGTTTCCTCATTCGATTTAGTATCAACTGGTATCGAGGAATGCAAAGTCTTTACGACGGTATCATCTATTTGTGACCCTAAAGGCAAAACCTACCTACCTTTTCTCGATGCTCATATCCAAAGACTTAGTACTAATGCTCAAGAGCTCGGCCTATACCGGGAGCATCTACTTGAACATCAACTTAGTTGGATAAAGAATAGGGTCAAAAAGACAGCCCTCGACTACCTGACAGCTTATGAGGCCAAGCGTATTCGACTCCGGATAGTGATGAGCAACTCAGGAGTCGAGCTGTGGTTCCGAGATGCGAAACAAGCATGGCTCCCTGAAGAGAGTATTCGACTAGCCTCATACATAGGGGCTAGAAAAATTCCCCACATAAAGTCAACCGCGATTGAGCTCTCCAGCCAAGCCCAAGCTTTCGCAAAAGACTCTGGAGCAGACCACGCACTGTTAGTTGGGGCAGATAGTAATGTACTCGAATGTGATTGGGCGAATATATTTTGGTTCGACACAGATAGCCAACTCCAGACTAACACCAAAGGTGCCCTACGGGGCATAATCCAAAGCCAGCTAATTCGAGCTTTGAAGGTCGAAGAAAGCATTATTTCCCTAGACACCCTATCAGCCAAGGCGCACTCGATATTTGTCACCAAAAGTACCACTGGCATTCAGAAAGTAGAGAGTATTGATGGTCAGAACACTACACACAATGATACACTTCACACCGAGGTACAAAAAGCTCTCTCCAAAGCGGTTCTAGCAAATAGGTGTTTGATTCTTTGAGCTCCACCATGAAGAAACTTGAACAACTCCTTGACGAAGGCCAACCCCTAATAATGGGAGTTTGTAACCTAACACCGGACTCATTTAGTGATGGAGGAGAAAACTTCTCTACAGACTCAAGCTCTTTGAGCAAAGGCTGTAGAAAAGTTCAGCAGCTTTTTTCTGACGGAAGCGATATTGTTGATATTGGAGGAGAGGCCTCTGGCCCTGGCAGTGTAGCAGTAGAGGATAGCGAAGAACTTGCAAGAATTATCAGCGTCGTCGAAGAAACTGCCCCCACCGGGCTAATTAGTGTCGACACCTATAAGTCCGAAGTTGCAAGAAAATGCTTAGAATCTGGAGCCTCAATTGTTAATGATATTTCGGCTCTCAGATTCGATTCTAAGATGGTGGATGTCGTCTCCGAGCATTCCTGCTTCATAGTACTGATGTTCTCCAAAGAAAAAGATAAACATCCGCAGGTTAGCGCTAGCCCCGGTGAATATGAAAACATAGTTCTTGAAGTGTCTAACTTTTTGGAGGAAAGGGTCAATTTCGCTCT
>CALKYB010000004.1 GCA_938003565.1 uncultured bacterium | reverse complement strand
CAAAGCTTTGCAAGCTTCAACAATTGGCACTTACGCCACGCTTGTAGTCAATCCAGTAGATAAGAAAATTCTTTCTGAGTCCCTAAAAGATCTTAAGGTTATTGCTGGTGATGCTAAACTTACGATCGAGACTAGCAAAATGATTGAGGTCGGTGGTTGTTTGGTGAAGACTGATTGTGGGGAGGTTGACGCGCAAATTGACTCTTTGGTTGCAGCCATTGCTCAAAGAATTGGGGTAGCGACTGATGGCTCATGATACGACTGAAAAAAAGAGTCCGGCTAAGAAACGAAAGAAGGGACTGAGCACTCCTTTGGATTCGATCCGTCCGAAATTAGATTTAGAAATATTTCATGAACGGCTCAAGTCTGTACAACCCCTGCCTGTAATGATGAAAGGGCGTGTTTCTCGGATTATTGGGAATGTGGTTCAAGCTCATATGCCAAATGCTCATATTGGTGAAATTTGCTCGATCGAACCTCCTGGGAGACCTCCAGTTAAAGCGCAGGTGGTAGGATTTGACGATGAAGATATATTTTTAACGCCCTTTGATAAGTTAGATCAGGTTGGTCCTAAGACTCCGATTGTCAATCGGGGAGAATCCTTGAAAATTGGAGTTGGAGATGAGCTTTTAGGGCGTGTGATTGATTCGGTTGGTCAGCCTATAGATGGTAAAGGGGATTTGAACTGTAGTTTGTTGTATCCAGTCCTCCGTAGTGCGCCTGGTTCGATGAATAGAAAAAGAATTGCGGAGCCTCTGGCGACAGGAGTTCGGGCAATAGATTCTTGTCTCACCTTTGGAGAGGGACAAAGAGTTGGTGTGTTCTCAACGGCAGGAGTGGGAAAGTCTAGCTTGTTGGGAATGATTTCGAGGAATAGTACAGCAGACGTTAACGTTATTGCTTTGGTGGGAGAAAGAGGTCGGGAAGTTTTAGATTTCCTAGAGGATAGCCTTGGTTCAGAGGGATTGGCTCGGTCGGTTGTTATTGTTTCTACGAGCGATGATCCGCCGCTAAGGAGAATTACTGCTGCCTATACCGCTACTGCTATAGCGGAGTATTTTCGTGATAGACGTAAAAAAGTCATGCTTTTGATGGATTCTCTAACCAGATTTGCTAGAGCGTTGCGAGAGATAGCGTTGAGTATTGGAGAACCACCCGTTAGACAGGGATACCCACCTTCTGTTTTTACTACTCTGCCGGAGCTATTAGAGAGAGCGGGAAACACTGGGGCTGGAAGTATTACAGCCATTTATACAATCTTACTCTCATCAGAGCAGATTGATGATGCCTTGGGTGAGGAAGTCAAAGCAATACTAGATGGTCATCTATATCTTAGCTCTAAACTTAGTCAGCTTCAACACTACCCGGCGATAGATTTGAGCAGGAGTAATAGTCGATTAATGGATAGTGTTGTTGAAGAAAATCATTTAGAAATTGCTGCGGCCTTAAAGAAGTATTGGTCAGTTTATGAAGAGAATCGAGATCTAATTTCTATAGGAGCATATAAGAGAGGCAGTGATCCAGATATAGATGAAGCCCTTGAGAAAAGAGAGGCATTGCTCGAATTTTTAACCCAACGACGAGATACCAGTGTAAGTTTTGCCGAAATTCTTGAAGCAGCTGAGAGAATCGTAGATTTGTAATTCATGAAAGCAGCAATGTATAGAAAGCAAGGACTGATGTTACTGCTTATACTCTGTATAGCAATTTCATTGTTTTTGTTGATTTTTAACTCGATGAGAGAAAATCGATATTTTCCTCCATTGCCCTCTGGGAAATATGTTGGAGTTATTGAAAATCTACCGCTAGAGGATGGAGTAAAGAAAGACACGACATTTATGATCCAAAGATTTGAGGATGCACACTTAGGAATGATAGTTGTTTTTCAAGAGGGTTGGGCTCCTCAATCAGTTAATTTTTCGCTCTTAGAGTCAGAACAGGTTAACTCTCAAATCGATTCTAAGTTGGCAAGATTAGAACCACTTCAAATACTGAATAAAGGGAAAGTTCATGTTTTTTCAGGAAAAGTTGAACATGGCTTTGCTCATGGAGATTTGAATATTGATGGAGAACAGTCTCTAAAATGGAAAATGCATCGAGTAAGTCAAGATTCTATTGATGGAAGCAATTATCAAAAAGAGTTTACAAAAATTGATTTAAAAAAATGGCTACAGGCTAAATCGCTTTATAGGAATTTTCGTACTCAGATAGCGAGTGGAGCTGAAATTAGTGCTCGGCAGGAAGAAGATAAGCGTCAAATGTCAAAGTTTATCGATAACGCAAAGTCAATGCAGGAAACAGTTCGTAAAAGAGAGAGTGAGCTTAAGCAGAGACTCCAATTAGTTCAGCTTGAGAAGGATAAACAATCAAAGGTTGTAAAAGATTTAGTTCGAGAGCTACAGGTTCTAGGTAGAATCACAGAGCATGGTCGGACGGTGAGAATACTTAGGAGACTCTCTGCTCGCGAGAATAAGTGGTATCGTGCCCATTGGCGAGCTGAAGCTGAGGTTGCTGAAGTTAGAAAGACCTTAGGTATAGGGGCGGATTTTAATATGAAGCAGCTTAATCGAGACTACCGAGCCGCTCTTGAAGTTAGAGCTCTTCGCAATTCAATTAAAAGTGAAAGAGCCAAAATAAGAGAGCTCAACGAAGAATACAAAAGGCGAACTGTGGATGATTCATCCGGGAAAAGTGCTCCTCAACTAGGGCTCAATAAGAGTGAGTCTGTTGCTGAGAATCTGGGATAGATTGGAATGAAGAATCTATATACAATAATACACTTAATTATTTGTTTGCTACCGATTTCGACTTTAGCAGAGGATGTTGAGTATTTTGATATTCCGCAAGAGGCAATTCCGGAGAGGTTAGGTATTGTTGATAGTCTTGTTGAGTTGGATCAAAGTCCAGACCGTGTGTCTCTATTAGTAGAAAAGGGAGTGGGGGTTGTTACTGAATACGATGCTTGGTTTATCGATTATGACCAGGCAGTTATCTTGCCTAAAAGTGAAAGAATGAAGTTCACAAGTAGATTTGCGACTGGAGCTGCCATTGATCTTCCTACGACACGAAAGACTTTGAACTACTCATTTGTTCTCTCAGATGAGGAGTTACCTCTAGCTGCTACTCCAGTAATAAACTCCAGTATCGAGGCTATTTCTGATAACACTCAATTGCTTGGTGATCTGCAGCTTGAAGTTGTAGATGCTAATAAGGAGTTGTTAGAACAAGTATCATTGATAGAACAAAGAGAGTTGGAATTGGAGACTCTTCGAAATAAAGTTTCAAAAATATCCGAAGTGGAAGGCATAGTGGATTTGAGAATGCAATTGTCGGAGTTAGAGAGCTTTAATATTGATGATTCAAAAATTTTGTCAGAACAGGAAAGATTATCTCAGTTGATTTCACACGCTAGAACATTAGAAAATCCACCTGGGCTTACCACTTTGAGGAAAGACTTGGGTGAGCAGTTAAAAGAAGCCGCAAAGGTTTCTTCAATTGCTGAAAGGCTGGATTCTAGAAAAAGAAAAGCTGCTATAAATCGTTTGAAATACAAGATTTCTCTTGTTCGCTCTGCTAGGGGTGTGGATATTAGTGCATTGTCTCGTCAAGTAATAACACTTCGACGAAAGAGAAAGGAAGTGGAGAATAAACTTGGTTTGAACGACACCGAGTCGGAAGCGTTTGATTTTTAGATTCTAGTCTTCTTCGGAAAAAAGAGAATTTAGGATTTTGACGCAGTTTGTTTCTACTTTTCCGATCAGTACCAGTTGTTCGTCGGTGAGAGGCAATGTTTCTCTAAGACTTACAATGTCTTTTGCCATTTCGTCTAAGGGACTAAGAATATCTGCTTTGATATCCCCCCCTCTTTTCATTAGAGCGATTATCTCTTCCTTCTCTACTAATTGAGATCTAACTGACTTTAGTCTATTGGAAAGATTTTTAGACCTTAGGACTACTTGTACCCTGGCTTTTAGCTCTTCTGGAGAGAATGGCTTAGTTATATAGTCGTCAGCTCCATTTTTTAAACCAAGAATTTTTTCTTTTTCTGTATCCAAAGATGTTAACAGTATTACAGGAACAAAAGCGGATTTTAGATTCTGTTTTGCCCAGCTACAAACTGCATGACCAGAGATTCCAGGCATCTTTACGTCGGAAATAATAATATCAGGGATTTTGGTCTTACAAGCATCTACTAATTCCTCGCCGCTAGAGAATACAGACAACACCCAATCTTCTTTCTTGAGACTGTGTTTTAGTATCTCTCGGATCTCGGGAGCATCATCTGCTGCATAAATATTGAATGATTTAGTAGCTTTGCTCATATGGGTTTTCCCGGGGGGTTGCAGTAATTTCAGGCCTTTTTCTATATGTTCACTGTATTACTCGGCTAGATCACAGAAAATCTTAAGGTCATCAAGATAGTTTCTCTAAGTGCTTTGAAATACAACCTGTTTTAGGGAGTTTTTGCTTTTAAGCGGCCAAGCTTAGATCAGCTCGACATTAGCTCTTGGTACAGTTACCAACTCATTACTAGAGTCTAGTCGAGCTCGGAGTACTCTTACTCGAGCTCCACTTTCTATAGCCTCAGGCTTATTGGGGAGCTCTTCGACAGAGCCTAAAAGTCCGAAGTAGGGGACTCTAATAATTCTGATTCTGGAGCCCACAAGCAATTCACCACTTGGCTCGCTCTTGCTTGGAGTTTTGCTCTTTTCGTCTTTGGGAACAATTAGTTCGGGTCTCATAGCTCCAGCACGTACCTGAGTTGCTCCGTTTAGTGATGCAAACATTCCCTCACATTGATGAGCGAGATCTATGACTCTGTTTGAGATAGGGAGTGTTCCAAACCCCTCTGTGACAATCAAAGTAGCTGGTACGTCCTCGTCTCCAGTAATGGATACGCCAATTTCAAATCCAACGTACTCTTTTAGAGTTTCGGCATCAATTGAGCCAGTTATAATTCCGCTTACACCTTTTTTACTTGCGAGAGCCAACGCTTCTTTGGAAAAGAAGGACCCACCGATAAGTATGGAATTTTCTAGAGAATCAATTTTGTTTACATCGGCCTCGCTAACCTCTTGATCTAGGGGAGTTGAGAGAACTCGGATCTGGCCCCGTCGTTCTCCCCCTACTCCAAAAATTCCTTGTATAAAAGTTCCGGCAGTTTCAATGGTAACTCGTCTGTTTTCTTCAATATTGACCACAGTCCCAGAAATATAGGCGTCAACTGTTAGGGGAATTGAAGGTCGTCTGATACCGATGTGAGCATTGGCCTCAGTGAGAAATTCAACTTCTCCACTTAGAGGAGACTTAAGCTCACTATTGAAGAGGCCAAAGAAACTCTCCACTTTACAAATTAGCTGTTCTTTTTCTACAACATCTCCAGGGGATATTAACACTTTTCCTTCCACGTCTAGAGGTTCCAGGCCTAGGCGGTCAGCAATTCTGATTATTTCGACCTCTCCGGGTAGCGAGGCAGACAAGACAGTGTCACTCGCCTCAACTTTGTCTCCTAGCTGTACCTCGTGTTGACCCAGAAGGGGTAATTCTCGGACTCTCTGAATTACGGTATGAGCAGTTACTTGTAGACCCGGTGTGTATTGGCTTCCCATTTTTAGCTTACCTAAAAGAATTACCTAATTTTGAGGCCTTATCAGACCAAAAATATCGTACCATTTCTGCTGTAGGGAAACTAAATCTCGCCAATCTTCTGGGAAGATTATAGGCCTACCTCTACAGTCAATAATTACCCCGGCTAGTCCACCTTGAACTTTGCAAATTTTCTCCACTCCAGGTCCTTCTCCAATGTCAATCTTCTTTTTTAGAGGGGTTAGCTTAAGTTCAATACTTCTATCTTCGGCAAGATCTAATCTTGTTAGATCTCCACACTTCATTTTCAAAGTTTCAATTCCTTCACCCTCGACTAGTAGAATTTCTTCACCTAACTTCATCTTCCCAACAGGTGCTATCGCGGTGCCAAGATTAATCAGGCAGTCATTAACAAATATTTCACTAGCAGCTTCAGCTGATACAGTTGATAAAACTCCAAGGTGAGGCATCATGAAAATGGAATCTACAGCTAGTCTAGTGACTCCTTGAGGTTGATAGGCGTCAAGCATCATAAAAGCAGTGCTACGACGGTCGGGAGCATGTGAAAGAACTCCGCCAGAGCCAATTATCAGATCCAGCCCCATCATATTTACAAGAGAACCCTCATTGCTCTTTGCAAAAAAATCAGCAATTCCCTTTTTTTCTTTCTTACCGCTGAGTCCTACCGCAAGTCGCTTGTGGTGAATAAAGGCCAATCGAAGTGCTTCTCGACAAACACTTTGCTCGAGGAGTAAGTCTTCCACGGTTTGGGGAATGCTAGTCGGCCGAATCATCTTATTTCTAGCCCGATCTTGAATCTCTTCCCGTCCTAGCGGAAACGGCAACCAGCGTCGAATATTACCAACGCCCGCTTCGAGTAAAACATTTGCCACAGAATAGCTCATTCCTAGATTGGCGCTCACTGTTCGGTTGAAAGCCGTGGCTTCCGGTTCATCATCTGTCCCACTACGAAAAACAGAGAATACATCGGTAGTAGCCCCTCCGATGTCTACAGCTAGAATTTGAATATTATTTCGCTTTGCAGCTGCTTGCACCATATCACCTACCCCGGCTGGGGTAGGAATAATCGGAACTGGCGACCAACCTATTAGTTTGTCATAACCAGGTGCATGACTCATTACGTGGCAGAGAAATATTTCATGGATAGCATCTCTTGCTGGACCTAAGTTTTCGTTTTCGAGAGTTGGTCTAAGGTTTTCAACGGCCTCGAAAGCGAATTTTCCTTCAAGTATATCCTTAGCTTGCTCTCTTGCATCCTCGTTAGCAGCGAATATAACTGGTAGGCGCAAGGTTTCCCCAAACCGGGGCCGAGGATCTGCTTGGAGAACGGTTTCTGCCAGCTCCAAGGGATGGTTGAGTGTGCCGCCATTTGTTCCTCCAGCAATTAGGATAATATCAGGGCGAAGGTGGCGTATTTTGTCCACTCTTTCATACGTTTCTCGACCATCATCGATACTGATCGCATCCATTACTATGGCAACAGCCCCAAGCGCAGCTCTCTCAGCAGATTCGGTTGTCATTGAATCAACAACTCCAGCTACTACCATTTGCAAGCCACCACCTGCAGAGCTAGTAGAAACATATATGTCGACTCCTTCGTCGGGGTTTTCTGGAGTTCTGGCAATTAAGGGGGAGGCGTCTGAAGAGGAGTCTAATAAAATTTTTCGACCTGAGAGTTCTTGAATTTCACGAAAAGCATTTCTTGCTCCAATTGTAACATCCTGAACAGGTTTTTCGACAGTTGTTGGGGCTTCTCCACGATAAGTTTGGCGCCAACCATTTTCCGTTTTTTCAAATAGTATGGCTTTCGTAGTCGTAGAGCCACAGTCGGTCGCAATAACTACTGAAAGGTCCTCAGGTCGAGGCGTTTTTATAGAAGAAAGTTTCTTTTCTTTACTGCTCACGAAATTACTCCTGAGAAAACAGTGGGAACCCATTCATCGATAAAGAATTGAATTCGCTCAACCAGAAGTGACATTCTTGCCATGATAGTCGTGCCGAAAAATGCACCGAAACATCCCATCATCATCCAGCGTCCAGTTGTCGAGAAGCGCTCAACGACTCCTCCCTCTTCTCTTTTGAAAGTGAAAAAGAAGTAGAAGAATGAACTTAAGAGCACTGTCATAAATACAAAATTTGAAAAAGCTTGAAAGACTGGAGCGGGAAGCTTGAAGGGATAAAGAGAGATTGAGGAGAGGTCTGCAAAAGAGATGTGAAAAGATTTAAAGGAGTCAACAAGTTGGGGAATGACTTGATTGAAGAAACCTTTAAAGGCCAATCCTCCACTTGCTCCAAGGGAAAACCCAATTGCAATTTGTGCTAACCAGGCGTATCGCTTGGTTAGGATGCAATAGTAAAGTAAGCCAAGACACATGGGTAGCAGGTATAGTAAAATGTAGTTGTTGTAGGGTTGGTAGATTGAGCCATCAGGAAATGTCTGAACAGAAAAGCCTAAGAGAGGTTTGAAAAATTTCGGCCATAGAAAAGTTTTGAAACCTAGGACTACTGTTATGCCGGTGGCGATGCCGATATATAAATGCTCGAAAAATCGATAAACAGGATTTTCCTTAACAAGAAAGGAGTAGATAGCAAGAGTCGCTATTCCTCCAATAAAAATTTCCCAACCCTTAAGTTGTCTTGAAATAGGTTGAGAAGAAAAGTAGCCAAGTGACAAGAGGGACATCAATATCAGTGCACCAAAAAGTGATATAGTGATAAACTTAGAGGTTTTAGTTTCAGTCATTGTCAGTAGTGAATATTTTGAGTGAATTCCCGATTAGATTAGAAATTGAATTCAAGATTATTCTGGTATTGCCCAGTAAGATAAAGCAAATAATAATTGCTTGAGCGAAAGCTAGGCCGGTATTCATTTTCCAAGCCTGTCCAATTTCCCGATCGGGGTAAGAGTTTGACAGTAGCTTCTCATAGTATGCTGATCCGGCAAGACCTTCGTGAAGTCCATCCAGTTGGCCGGAGGCCATATAGGTTCTGGCTTCCGGAATAGTGATTGAGGTGCAGCCGTGTAAAAATTTGGGTTTGTAGCCATCAACGCTAAAATATTCAACCCAAGCGTCAAATGCCCCGACTGAGCCTGTAAACTCAAGGAGTAGGCCTATATCTTTTATAGTCCTTACATCCTCAAGCATCTTGATGTTTTTAAGGGGAGTACTTTTTGCGTCCGCAATCCAGAATTTTTTTAGATCTTTGGATTTTGCCAAGCTTTGAATCATTATAGAGCCGTTGGGCCTGTAACCGATATTTACCCAGTCTACCCCATATTTCCAAGTATAAGGACCACCTTCTTCATTTAAACGGTTTGCTATCTTGTTAGGAATTTTTTCTAAAAATGGTTTTGAAAACACGGAGAGGCTTGTTAGGGCAAAAGGAATTTTTTCTCGCATCAAATGTTCAATGGCTACTTCCATTTGAGCCTGGTTCTCAGCTTTTGTGTTTGGCCCCCAGTCTGAAGCAATTAGTGCTATTTTGCCTTTTGACTTATCAAATGTTGCAATCGTTTCGAAAAACGAGTTTGCAGTTTCAAACGGGGCTGGATCTAGTTTGATACCTTTAACTAGTGGGATAGTTAACGAAAATAGGACGAATAGATATATTATTCTTCTATCAATGTGGTCCAGTGCTATTAGTGCTCGGTCGAAAATACTGCCTGAATTTTCCATTTTTAGCTCTAAGCCTCCCCTTTTGATTCAAGTGGGCTTTTCTCCAGAGACAACCACATGCGAATAGCCATTCCCAAAGTTGCAATCATCGAGCCAAACATAATAGCTCTTACAGCGGGATTACTTAAATATTCCATAAGCCAACTTCTAATGCCCGGAAGGTTTTTTGAGATGTAGAGATGGCCAAAGGGAATTTGGCCTAAAACGACAATTAATGCTGCAAACATCATAATTCCAGCTTCTGCTGTTTTGATTCTAAAGGATCGATAGGCGGCTGATGCAACATAGAACGCAAGTAAGGAGAACATTGCCGCCCCTAAAGGAATAAAAAGGGAGTTGAATATAAAATTGGAAATAGTTTGTACTATATGACCCTGATATTTCCGCTCGGAGGCGTCAAAAGCGCTGTTTGATAGAGTGTCGCTCGCAGCTACTGCTTCTAGGAAGTAGTCATTATGAAATTCTTGATAGCCACCGGAAGTAATTTGTCTGAGTTTTTCTACAGCTGCCTTGGAGCTGGCAAAAGCTTGGCTTAGTGTTTCATTCTTTTTACTATCGCCAGAGTTTGTCGTTACTAAAGTTTTATCGGCTTTTGCTTGAGATTCAAGAGATTCAAGTTGATTTAGAAGACTTGTTAATCTTGGTTCGGTCGGAAGGCCTTTTTCTTTGTATTCGGTTTGAATCTGCTCGAGAAAAGGTGTGTGTAGAGATATCTTCTCAAGTTCCGAGGTTCTGCGAGCTGAGATTGCGAAATCCGCAATTTCGATTCCTAGAGTGAAGAAAAGCCCAAGGATCAAGGCTAAGGAGTTAATCCAGCCCCGCTTACCCTTTAGCACGGAAGCTC
>CALKYB010000003.1 GCA_938003565.1 uncultured bacterium | reverse complement strand
TTGGTCGCCCAGTTCGGCCTGATCAAGTGGAGCTTAGTAAATCTCGACGCTCAGTTGATTTGAGCACAGCTCTTGGAAGAGTGAATTTAAGATGGGATCGTTCAGTTGAAAAACTTTTTGCAAAAATGCCTGAGCGAGCAGTTCAAACCGCCATGAAGGCAGCTAGTAGAGTTTTATCGCTAAATTCCTTTCCTCCTCACTTAAAACAAGGAGACTATGATTGGAAAATTGTCATAATGGACAAAGTTCCCTCAAACGTTTTGATAAATATGCAGGGTCGATGCCATCCCGCATGGATGCGTCCTCCAGCTGATATTTTTATCTCCGCCAGACATTTAGCATCTGGTTGCAGTGATGCTTATTACAGTAGAGAGGAGGCGAGTGTTCAGTTGCAAGAAACCCTTGTTCATGAAATTGGACATGCTATTGAATTCTTATTCTTGGGCAACGGGATGGGGAGAACAGAGAGGTGGCATAATGAAGGGTTTGCAACCTGGTTTGAGTCCCTTGGAGCAAACTATATATCAGGAGGGGGAGTCAATCGTAGTAAGGTGAGACAGAGAGCTGCGAAGGCTTGGCATCCTGATTGGCATCCAAGAATGTTTCAGGGCACCGGCGCTGACTATGCTCGGGCTTACGCCTTGATAGCAACTCTGGCTGAGAAGAAATCGATACTTCGACTTTCAGATATATACAAGTATATGGGCGAAAAGCGAGTGAATCTTCTACAGGCTATCGAGCAAGAAGGTGGCTGGGATCTGAAGACTTTGAAATCCAAGACATCAAAGAATCTGGGATTGGACTAAGCGTGGAGCGATCGGCTAAGAGGTAGTAGCTGATAAAAACCTTTAAGTCGTCATAGGTGGCGCAAATTTAGAGTCTCCAAATTCTTAATTAAGCATTAGTAGAGATCTTTCAATCTGACAAAGTCATCTAATGCAGGGTGGACCGGATTTTCACCATTTCTTATTTGGGTGGCATGGATGTCAACACTGACTGGTGCTGCGACAACTATCAGATTTAATTTATCAAAGTTTTTCCATTTAGGCGGTGATTCAATACTATCTTCTCCGATAGCCCAGTAGATTGGTTTATTGGAGTTCTTGGTGTCTTCTCGCAGTTGAGTAATAAATTCTTCGGTGTAAACGTAGGAGATGTCTGAAATATCGGTGTCTTTCTGAAGATTTTCCGCGTTAATTACCAATCTAATCATTTCACGACGAAGTTCCAAGTTGGTTGCGTTGCTTTTTTTCCAAGGATTTTGATCGGTAGGTGCCAAAAGAACTTTATGAAAAGACTTGAGCAATCCTTTAATAACGCTCAGATGTCCTTCATGTATCGGGTCGAACGTTCCACCATAAACGACGAGGTCTTTGGGCGTGTTTTTCAGATCCGCAAGACGAATGACTTTACTAATCATTATTTCGCAATCTGCGCTGCCAGTGGTTTTCGAACACTAACATTGTAGGTTGGCCCATCTTTGCCCAGTTTTGACTCAATTAGGCAAACTTCGTGGGAATCTTGTTTTAAACCGGTGAAGGCAATTTGGGATACAGCTGACCTTAGTGGTCCTTTTGGATTCTTACTAGAAACTCTTCCTAGGACTACGTGAGGAATGAACGGCTTATCTGGAAGCTCAAGACCAAGTGCCTTAAATGAATTTAGACATTCCTTTTGGAAACGCTCAAACATTGTCGGTCGAATCTGGTCCACATCTTTCATACTGACCCAGACTGTTCTTACAGGGCCTTGCTCTGGGAAGCAGCCGGTTTCTCCCACCTCGAGAGAAAAAGGAGCGCATTGAGCGGCCGCATTGGTCAGACTTTTATCCAGTTTGCGACGAATTTTGCCAAAAGGATTGCCAAGAAAAAGAATCGTTAAATACATTTGCTCTGGCCGAAGCCATGTGACTTCTTTGTAGTCAGAGGCTAAATGCTCTTGCACTGACCCGAGACTAGACTTGATAGTATCGCTAAGTTCTATACCGACGCTTTGGCGCATGACTAAAAAATATACAAGAAATTACTTTGTTACACTTGGTTGATGGGGAATTTATAGCATGGAGTATGTTCTCACGGAAGAAAAATAGCTTTGCTAATCCTTGGCGGTCTTAATACTTGAGACTCTAAATTACTCTTGGCTAGCGAATAGAAGTGTCGCTATAATGAGAGACTCAGCGTATGAGTTTGTGATCCAAAACTTTTAGACCGGGCCTACTGTTATGCGAAGACTACTCCTGCCAATTACTATTGTTTTTATTGGCTTTGGCTGGTTGCTTAGTGCAACAGGCATGATTCCTCAAGTTAATTGGCTTTGGCCAAGTCTCTTAGCAATTGGAGGTATTTTTGTGATTCTTGCCGATCGAATTAATCCCTACAATCTAACTCTTGGTCTGTTCTTTATTTATTGCTCGTTAATGGCAGTTTTACGCCAAGCAGGGGTGATTTCTGTGGGGGTGGAGATTCCACTAATTATAATCGGTTTTGGTTTGATCTGGATTGCGTCTGTTCTTCTGCTAAAATCTAACGATCTCTAGCTATGGGATGGGAATAACCTTTATAAACCATCTTCAAATTACCTTAATTTGATATCAATTTTGATGGTTATCTTGCAGGGCTCGCTTGGGATAACTTTATCCACCAATACTTACCTAGATTTAGGCGTTTTGACATTCTTTAGGCGATGAGGACTGAACCTACTTTTTGTAGATTGTTCAGGGCTTTGACTTGGTTTCATTAGAGCCCTATGATCCTGCGGTAGCCATTTTTACGGACTGCTAATGTGAGTTTTGTTTCGCAGGAGTTTTCCAAAGTGTAGAAGAGTTTTGAAAATTAATCTTAGTAGTTCGATGGAGTTTGTTTCTGCAATACCCGTCTAAACTTTAACCAAGAAACCTTGTTTATATAAGTGGCCAAGTTGACGGTAGGTATAGTAGTAACTGTCAGTAAATTTGTAAAAGTTTTAAAAAAAGAACTGGAGAGTAAAAATGAAAAATGTATTTTTAAGCCGCACTGCCTTAGCTTTATTCGCGTCCATGATGTTTCTTAGCGCTCAAGCTTCTGCTGCTTCGCTAACTGAATCTGATTCGTTTGCGATTTCGACAACCGACTGGCAGGATTTTTTGACTATCAATCAGTTCGATACTTCTCTCGGAACTCTAAACTCGATTGATGTTGTTCTAGAAGGAATTGTTCAAGGCGATGCTTCAGCTGAGAATTTTGACGCTCAAGATGCGACAGTAACATTGCAGCTTGCTGCTGATGTTGAGTTGACCCGCCCAGATGGAAGTTCAGTTGCTATTGCTCTGCCAGTAGTTTCTAGCTCGGATAATTTGGCTAGTTTTGATGGCACAATTGACTTCGGTGGAGATTCAGGAATTGCTTACAGTGATGTTAGTAGTTCTTCTACTGACTCAGCTACTCTAACTTCTGCTTCTGACCTATCTTTGTTCTCAGGCCTTGGAACATTAGACCTAGGTATATCAGCTTCTGGTAACTCAGTTGCAACTGGAGCAGGGAACTTGATTTCACAGTTTGCTACCAATGCTGGTGCTAGTGTGGACGTGACCTACAATTTCACGGAAGCTGCTCCTGCTGAGGAAGTTCCTGAGCCCGCAAGTGTTCTTTTGCTTGGACTTGGACTTGCCGGTTTGGTGAGCATTAAGAAGCGTAGAGCTAACTAGCCCTGCTTTTTTCGACTAACTCTGCTGTGCCAATAATTTTGTTACTTTGAGATAGTCCTAAAGAAAAGGCCCTTCTTTTTAGAGGGGCCTTTTTTTTTGAGTGGAAGTATTGCTTTTAGTTCTCTATGCTCGTGTTTGTTTGGTGATATTTATTCTCTTGCTTTCCAAGCTTCCTCGTAGATGCTCAACAAAAGCTTCTACAGAAACTTCTTTAGAACAGCTTAAAATATCTACCACTGCTAAGCCATGTTCTGGCCAGGTATGTATTGAAAAATGGCTCTCAGAAACCACCACAACTCCAGTGACTCCAAAGGGCTCGAACTGGTGGAATATGTCCCCAATATAGCAAGCGCCACTGAGCTCAACAGCTTCTAAAAAGGGTTGTTTAATATTTTCCACCCAAGAGAGCTGTTCCACCGCGCAATCAATAAAGTCCAGAGTATAGCTATTTATTGAATAGTTTTTTGTGGTTCTGGCAGTCTTATCCTGATTATCAATATGAGTGTTTTCTAATTCCATTTTTCCCAACCGTCCTCGTAGTATTCAACTAGTTTTTGATCATTAAGAGAATTCTCTTTTACTGAAAGGGAATCCGTATCTGAATCAAAGATTTGAAAGCTATCTAAGAGAGTTTGATTTATATAACTTTCCCTCGATGTCTTTAGTGGAAGATTTTTATTCATCGCTATATTAAATCCCCAAACTCCTAAACTAGGCAGATAAATTTGATAGGGACTGACGAAAGCGAATTCAGTTTGAAGAGTCTTGTTAATTGACCAGAAGGCTTCTCGGGCGAAATATGGAGAGGAAGACTGTGTCACAATTACCCCATCTTCATTTAGAAGTCGCTTCTTTAGGATTCGGTAAAACTCTTTACTGTATAGTTTCCCAATCTCGAGGCTATTTGGATCCGGTAGATCAATTATAATGGCTGAGAATTTAGTAGTGCTTTTTTTAGCAAAGTTAAACGCATCGTCGAAGACTACTTTAAGCTTATTGCTGTTTAGTGCATTGTTGTTTAGTTTAGAAATAACCGAGTGCGATGAAGCCAAGTGAACCATCTCTTTGTCAATGTCCACTAGTGTTACTTCAGTTACCTTAGGGTTCTTTAAGATCTCTCGCACAGCCATGCCGTCACCTCCGCCAAAAACTAGAACTTTATCTAGCCTAGCAGTTGTGTTGATGGCAGGGTGAACAAGTGATTGATGATAGCGATGCTCATCATGAGAGCTGAACTGCAGATTCCCATTTAGGTATAAGCGTAAATCGTCTTCAAATTTGGTTAGTACAATTCTTTGATATTTTGTTTGTGCTGAGAATATAATTTCATCTTGATAGAATCTTTGGTCAAAGAAGGAACTTATTGAAAATGAATAAATAAAACCAAGCAACATCGTAGCGCTAGCAATGCCAATCATTGTGAAATGTTTTATTTTATGTTTCAGCCGGCTTTTGAAATGGGTCGTTAGAAATAGAGCCACCCCGAGGTTCAATAAGCCCATTAGGAAACAGGTTTTTAGAAGACCCAGGTAGGGGAGAAGTATGAAAGGGAATAGTAGGGATGCAATCAATGCTCCTAAATAATCTACTGTTAGGACATTTGAGAGGGAGTTTCTTATTGAAGTATTGGCTGAAAGAATTCTAGTTAAGACAGGAATCTCTAGACCAATCCCGATACTAATTAGCGAGATTAGTATAAGTGAGATTGGGTAGAAGTATTGCGTGAAGCTAAAGCAAAAAATCAGTATTAGTGCTGAAAATCCGCCGAAAACGCCGACAGCAATTTCAATTTGTATGAAGCTGTCTAGTAGGTTTTTCTCAATTTTTCGGGATAACCAGGAGCCGACACCCATGAATGTCATGAATAGACCAATCGTCACCGAAAAATGAGTGATTGCGCTGCCGAAGTAGTATGATGAGAGACTACTAATGATAAGCTCGTAGCTAAGAGCACAAATGGAGATAATCGCCACTGCTGTGACAAGCAGAGCTGTATCCGCATCACTAATTGACTCTTCTTTCAAACTAAACCTACCTGCACAATAAAAAACTGGATGCTAACCAATTAGTACTGCTCCGATAATGATACAAACTCCAATCATTATTGATCCTGCTAAAATTGCTAGGGCAGTATTTTGGTTTCTAGCGATGTCGCCACTAAGGTCTCCAGGGGTGAGTACGTCTATTCCTCGATAGGCTACTAGGGCCATGCAGATTCCTATGGATGAATAGATTATTGTTGAAAGTATATCATCAAGTAGTGGAACTCCAACAAATTCAGATCCGACTGCATGTGCGGCATCCCCAACACTTAAAAGCAGAATTGTAAGTCCTAATTTTAGTCTACTAATATCTTTAATGTGTTTCATTTTTCCTCCATTTGTAATTGATAATCTTTATTTCCCATAACCTCGTGAACCGCCTCTGTATGAACGACTGTAGTAGTTGTTTCGATATGAACGACGACAATTTCCATACTGGTCTCGTCTGCCTGATTTACATTGTCTCATCGCCGCCTCTCTCATTAGACTTCGATTTTTCTCTGTGGAGAGCCCCCAACCGTACCTCGAGGCGATGGTGGGTAGAATCACTGCAGATGAAACTACAATAGTGAAGATTACTTTTGCTAAATAGTTCATTCAAACTCCTCGTTTGCTAGAAGTACGACAAATTTGATAATTAAAAACATAACCCCAGCTCCACCTAGTAGAATATATAGAGGATTGGTGACTTTGAAGAATCGAATGGTCGCACCGTAGAGAAGAAGCCAAAAGGCAGTTATGAAATATGGGTAAGCTGGCATTGTATTTTCAAGGATTTTCACTGAAAGCGTTGTTCCCTGTACTTTATACATATCCCGATTCATGGGTTTTTTATCTTCAGCAAAGAGTCTAAAGGTATAGCTCCCAGCTTTACTCAGTCTAAAACTGGTCTTGTCTGAGATGTGTCGATCGCCGTCATATCCTGAGCCAATCCAAAATTTAGAACCGATTTCGTTAATTACCTTTTTGTCTGAATCCAACAGTTCCACACCGGCTATTAGGGAGTGATTACTAGGCATGCTACTTAGTTTTAACTCGACTTGATGTACTCGACCTTCGTTTTCAAGATTAAGTGGGCCAAAAAGTTTTCCATCGCGATCTAGTGCAGAGACCTCACTGGAGTATACTTCTACGTGTGAGCCAGGAGAAATACCTTTAATAACAAAACCAAATATTGCTAGAGCTAAAGCAGTGACCATAGCAATATTACCGAAATGTTTGAATTCTTTTGATTTTTGTTGTTCTTTGAATATTCTTTGAACTGTTTCTTCATGTTTGAAGCCCTGGGCCAGGGCTAGCTCTGAGATTTTTCGGCTTTGAAAAAATTCAATTTCTTTTGCCTGACCATCTTCGTCCAGTTGTTTGGTCGCTTCAAAACAGAGTCCTCCAAATGTATACTCTGTAGATTCACTCTTTTGTCCGATACGCGGTTGCCAGCTGAATTCGCCTTCGAAGAAAGCAATTTTTGAGCTTGAGGTTTCTTTTGCAAGAACTTTACCATGACCAGCATAGAAACCAGGTGTAAATTTTCTTAATTCAGGGAATCCAGGGATTTCAGGAGTTATTGGTTCTTCGAAGTAAAAAGCTTCTTCGTCTTCAGAAATGTATGCGTATGATCCATCTTGAGATAGCAAGATCCAAGAATCATAAGGCCAGTTGGAATTATAGTACTCTTGATCTTCTCTATCGAATTCAGAAATTCTGTTTACATAGTGTATTCGACCGATAATTTGATAGTCCTGGCCAAAGATATTACCTATCATTCCAAGTTCAAGGAATGACCTAGCTTGGAACTTTCGAGAGTTCAGATGCTCCAACATCTCCTTAGTTCTACGATCAAATACCGCACCACAGTGGCAGCCAATAGTTTTAGTATTACTTAAATGAAGTTCGATACTAGCCCCACAATTGGGGCAGTTTAGAGGTTCAGCTTTCATCTAACTCGATCTCATCAAGTGAAATGCTTTCACCAATAGAAAGATTTATTTCCTCTGGAGTGAACTCGATCGCCAGTAGTTTTCCTGAAGCATTGCCATCGACATACTCAACCTTATCTCCTGGAGATATCTGAAACATCAATCTTCCTAATCCACCACTTATCGTTGCGCGATTCTTTTCAGTTATGAATACATTGAGATCATTGACCTGGATTGAGCTACCAACATTGATATCTTTATAGGGTGGGATCGGGCTGGTAATAGATTCCTTTCCAAAACTAGTAAACTCTCCCTCGTCCTCCTGTAACCAACGTTTTTTTCCGTTCTGGAGCTCCAGGAACCATTCATCCCAGAAACCATCTTCGTAGGAATAGCGTAGCATTCCTAGAACTTTGAAAGGCTCTCCCCTAAGAGTTCCAGTAGTTCCAATCTTTAAGATTGAATCGACAGAGGCTAGGTTAACTTTCTCCCCAGTTGGATCGAGACTACGATTCTTTAGTAAGGATGATTGACCACAGTATTCACAGATTACAACCTTAACAAATCGTGTCTCCACTGGAAGTGAAGCTCCACAAGAAGGGCAAGTTAGAGAATCCATCGTTCATCACCTTAGAAAGTTAATTCTTAGAATTATACCGACTGCATTTCTAAGCGGGCTAAAGCCTCGTAGTTAAATTTCCGCTAAGATTTCTTGTCTTTTTGACTCATATTCTGCTTCAGATATTAGACCCCCATCTTTGAGGCTTGCGAGCTTTTTCAACCTTTCTTCAATTGAGGGTTGAGTTGTGACATGCTGAGTAACAGGTTGAGTGGGAGAAGTAGCACCTGGTATATTCTGACCACCCATCATGGCTTGACCTAAGCCAACTCCGGCACCAAGTCCCGCTCCTATTCCAGCTATACCACCTTCGTTTTTAGCTGCGTCTCGGAGAGCTTCGAGTTGTTGCATCTTAGTGTAATCGATCCCAGCCTTTTCTGCTGCGATTGCTTCGGCTGTAATGTCAGCAATACGAGAAATTCGCTCTACAGTTGCTTCGTCAAAGTCGGTTCCTTCGATACGAAAGTCTTGCATACTAAAACCTAACTGTTCGAAGTCAGGTGAAAGTTTAGTACTAAGAGCAGTAGCAAGCTCTATTCTGTTTTTGTCAATTTCCGCATAGCTAAATCCACTTTCAGCTAGAAGATCTGCCATTTGTTGTGTAAATCGATCCACTAGTACTGTTTTTGCTTCGTGCACAGTGTATTCAAGTTTAGAACCAATGACGTTCACAAAGAATTGCTCAGGTTTTGTAATCTTAAATGAGAAATTTCCATGAGCCTTGAGTGAAACAGGAAATTTGTAGACAGGGTCATCGTATTTAACTGGAGTAGGGGTGCCCCATTTTTGATTCAGGAATTCAGTTTGCCAGAAATAGTAAATTCCAACTTTGTGTTCACTTTCAAATGACTGCATGAACTTTGAGAGGGTTGTGACAAAAGGAGTATTAGAGGTTTTGAGGTCAAATAACCCCTCTTCCAGATGAACCCCTTCGATTCTACCTTCATGAACGAAGATCACACCTTGTCCGGGTTTGACAATTAGTTTGGAGGAGTTTTTAATTTCATCGCCATTCTCGCTCCAGGCTTGAAATAGCACATCAGAACTTGGACTCTCCCATTCAATAACTGATCGAAGTTGACCTTTAATTGTATCCCAAATAGCCATAGTCTCTCTCTAAAGTAGTTTATAAAATAGATTGAAGTGTGTAGTTGTTGTTGAGCTTTGGAGAGTCGATGGAACTCTCTTATATTTTAGGATGATCTAAGTATAAGAAAGGTTTAGATTTAACTCTAAATTACTTCTTCATACTGGTCTAGTAGGGGAGGTTAGTAGAAAAGCCCAGATTCTAGCGTTTTTCCTCTACCAGGAGAGCTCGGAGTCCTATAGACTGACTCTTCGAGGCAGTT
>CALKYB010000002.1 GCA_938003565.1 uncultured bacterium | reverse complement strand
CCGCTCCTCGCGATTTCCTCTCAACCCACCTCGACTCAAACACGGATATTTTGGCATGGCTTCTAGTGAGTGTTTTTTTTCCAGTTCTTAAAATCAGGAATTTCAAACAAGTTCATGATTTCTTTTCGAACACACCCACTCACAGCAGCGTCAATTTGTTCGGGTTTTAGAACACCCTCCATACAAGCAAATTTCGCTCTGACTTGGTCCTCTAAACACTGAAGCCTCTCTGAACCTAAATTGACTTCGGCAGCTCTAATACTCTGGTCCACGTAATCGCGGTACTCATCAGTTGGCTCTTGATCAGCTAAAATATCAGTTTGCACCGGTTTAGAGACACCTTTACTGGCAGAAGCCCTACCCTCGAAGTCTCGAGCCGCTTCAGTTTTAGCCTTAGATGTTGGTCGCCCAATAACTCGAGACTCTGGTCTTTTCGCCCTATTTTCAGTTTTTTCACTGATGCCAAACGAAGCAGGAATCTTGAATTTTGAAGGAAATTCAACTGCTCGATAAAGAAACCCAGTTGGGTTACGAGACACCTTCACATCATGGGTGGCAACCAAATGATCATAGTAACGAACGATGTTCTTTATATGTATACACTCAGACAAAGTCCTAGCTTTTAGAAGTCGTGTAGCAATGTTTTTACTAATGCCCCTGGCCGATATCGACTCTATTAAAGCCGCATGAGTAGGACTTTTTACAGGTTCAGACGGACTAGCTGGAGCAGGGCTTGCGGATTTGCCACCATGCACCAACACAGGGTGTGAAACGTTGGCACTACGATGAACGAAGCGAACTTTCGTCTCTGATCCCCTGCCCCGGATATCAAAGTCAGAAAGATAACCAATTTTCATTAACTCTTCGATCGCTGGCTCCACCTGCTGTCGAACCGAGGAAACGTATTTGTAATTCCTAGACACTCCAAGCTTCTCAAACGCGAGCGTCATAAGATTGCGATCGATGACGCTTTTATAAAAGAAGTGTTTATCAAGATAACGATAAAGTCTTCGACTAACCGCGCTTTTTAGTGTGAAATACAGTTCTAAATCTACTTTCTTGATGTAGCCATCATTAAAGGATTTAAAAAGTGCTTCGCTCCAAATAAAATAGCTTTTGGGAGACTTTTCCTCTGGATCGATTTTTTGTTTCTTACTTCGCCCGTCGTTGATTTCGTAAGCGTCGATGAGGCCAAAATTTCGGGTTTGATAGGCTTTATCTTTGTTACTAAAAAAAGAATTACTTGCTTTAATTCTTACACCACTAAGCCGATCCAGAGATTTAGTGAGGCGACGGTAGCTTCGACCTTCAGTGCTCCAGCGAAGAATCTTAAGCAACTCATATCGAGTGAAATAGACTTTTCGATTTCGAAATCCATCCTCAACAGTGAGTCGCATCAACGCCAAAATCACATCGTCATCTGTAGAGGTTGGCAAGCCAAATTTATCTGCGCCAGTAATAATCCATTCGCGAGCAATCACTTGACCATTGCTGAGTCGCTTAGAATCGCTAAACTCTAATGTTTTCAATTTAGGATTAACCCGAGTAGAAAGTACGGCTAATGGAAATTCTACGAGATTCATTTCATCCCGAGAGAAATCAGGCTTTGCTAAGGGAGCTTGGATTGAAACTTTAGGGTTCTCGTCAATCTCAGCTTCTTGGAAAGCTAAAGAAGCTTGGCCGTTATCGAGCAATGTTTCGCTAAGGTCTAGTAAATTTTTTGAGTTGGCCGAGTTCAATTAATATGATTCCACTGTGTTAGATTTTCAAATATAATTTGTATTGAAAAGATACAAACCGAAATATTTACTGCTCGAGATAATAAATTTTTAGATACTCGCTTTAAGTAACTTCAAGTCAGTAAAGCTCGTTTTCAAACTGTACACAAGGTCTTAACAAGAGTTTTATTATTAACAAGTACTTGTTGTACTGACTCAAAATAGTTAATAAATCTAAGCAGATAGCATCGATTTTTTATTTCCATTCACGATACTTTTAAGCTCAGATCACGACATCTATTTTACTCGATTCACGATAGACTTTTCTCAGTTCACGCTAATTCTTATTTGAAGTCACGCTCAAATTTCTTTCGATTCACGGCGTTTTTTGCCTCGTTTCACTAGTGATGAGGGTTATTTTATCTCAAAACTCAATTAAAAGCTTAAGATTGAGTTTCTCAGAGTGACTTATTCTTGAAATACCGTGGGACATTGTGAACTTTATAGAGGATTTTATACTTGAGGGAGTTCACGTAGGCATAAAAATTTAAACTTATTTCAAAGCCCGATATTCTTGCCTAAAAGTTCTTATTTCGGGACACGATATAATAGCCGGTCTTGATGCCGAGTTGCCTTAAGTAGTTAAAATCATTCACTATATACTCCTCTCGAGTTATACAGTTAGTATTTCGAGAGAGCCGGCTTTAAGTTTAATTTAGTTAAAACAAGATAGTTAAGTAGTTGATATTATAGGGACTTATCTCAGTACACTATTTTCCTAGCAATCTTGATAATTGCCACTTGCTGGGATACTTATTTCCAAACACGTGTACTGAAATAAGCCTTTTCAATAAATATTTGCCTTATTTCGAGTTCCTTAAGTCTATCTTTGGGAAGACAAAGGATAGATTTCAATTATATAGGAAATACTAGAGCTGATGAATAACGCCTACGCTATCGTCAACCAAAAAGGAGGAGTTGGTAAAACAACAACGACTGCGAATCTCGCTGCTGGTTTAGCTCGCAAAGATAAGAAAGTTTTACTCATTGATTTAGACGCGCAAGCGAATGCTTCTGCTCACTTTGGAGTTAGTGTTGAAGATGGCGGAGACCCGAATGTGATTGAGGCTGCCGAGCTTAAGAAGTCTATGTATCATGTGCTTCGGCACCAGACTCCTATCCAGGAAATAATTCAAAAGGTTTCAGAGAACCTTTTTATTGCACCTGCTAGTTTGTTTCTTTCTGCAGCAGATTTGGAGTTGTCGGGAGTTATTGGACGTGAGCTGATTCTTCGCTCAGCTTTGCAAAGCATTGAGGGTGAGTATGATTTCATACTCATGGACTGCCCTCCTTCGCTTGGAGTGCTTTCAGTAAACGGCCTTGTTGCAGCTTCGAAAGTAATAGTTCCAGTTCAGAGTGAATACTTAGCCTTGCATGGAGTACGTCAGCTTCTTGATACCGTTGATCAGGTAAGGGCTGCTTATAATCCGCGACTATCCGTTGGAGGAGTTTTACTTTGTCTACACGATTCGAGACGGCGGCTTTCTCGATCAGTTGCTGATACGGTTAAGGAGTATTTTGGAGACTTAGTTTTTGATACTATCATTAGAACGAATGTTGCTCTAGCAGAGGCCCCCGCCAGTGGTGAGTCTATTTTTGATTACGATCCCCGCTCTAGTGGGGCTGAAGATTATGGTAAATTGGTAGAAGAGGTGATTAGCCGTGGCGCGTAAAAAAATTGATTTTGGAGTGAACCCCCTCTTAAGTGGTCCCAGCTTGGTTACTCGGAATGCCTCAGGCAGTCCTTACCGAGAGATTGATATTAGTGAAATTGACGTGGACCCGGAGCAACCTAGAAAGAGTTTCGACAAATCCGCTCTTGAATCACTTTCAAAATCTATTGCCCAGTATGGGGTGCTATCTCCAATTCTTATACGAATGACCGCCCCCGGTGGGAGTTATCGAGTTGTTGCTGGAGAGCGCCGGCTTAGGGCCTCAAAGCTAGCTGGATTGAATACGATTCCTGCTATCGTTGAAATCGATGATGAGGAAGAAGGAGTCACTAGCGCTAAGCAGCTTGTAGAGAACCTACAGCGGGAGAATCTTAGTTCTTTAGAGAGGGCTAACGCTATTGGTCATATGAAGGATTCTTATGGTTGGAGTGTCCGGGAGATTGGCAATCGAATTGGAATTTCCAAGACTATGGTTCAGAGAAGTCTTGACGTTTTAGGCCTTGGAGATGATCTTAAAGCCGCTCTTGCCGCTGGAGCATCTGAGAGTAAGGTACTCACTCTTAAGGGGGTAGAAGATCCTAAAATTCGACGGGAGCTTTTAGCGCGCATAGACCATTATACAAGGGGGCAGCTAGAGGCTGCTATTGAATCGCTTTTAGGGGCTTCTAAGGAAGGGGGTGCGTCCCACGGTGGGACAAAGTCTAAGCATAATAAAGCCAAGAAAAAGAAGAGCGCAGACGATCTGCGTTTTGTAGAGGAAGTGCAGAATCAGTTGGGGCTCAAGGTTGAAGTGGTGCGGAAAGAAGGAAAGTCAGGGCAGGGCAAGGTTGTGATTGACTTCTATTCTAAAGAGGACTTGGCTGGCTTATACGATAGGCTTGCTACCAAATAGTTTCTGCGAGAAGACTCAATTTGACCAATCTGGTCAGACCGCCTTTGCTAATTTTAAGAAGCTGTCCCACCGTGGGACAATAGTTAATCTAAGTTAGAAATGTCCATTAATATTAAGATCTTACAAGGTTTATTCTCCGACAGCCTAGATGCTTTTTCGGAGGGTTTAAAAACTAATTCCAGTTCTTTGGAGTTGGCCTTGGACTATAGTTTGAGCTCTCCAGGTAAGCGGATTAGACCGACGCTTGTCTTGGGTTTGGTTGAAGGTTTGGGTGGACAGACTGAGGATGGGTTAGGTTATGCTTTAGCCTTGGAGATGATTCACTGTGGTTCTTTAGTGCACGATGATTTACCGATACTAGATGATGACGATATGCGGCGAGGTCGACCGGCTTGTCATATAGAGTATGGCGAGGCGGTGGCTCTTCTTGCTGGGGACGCGTTTATTCCCTTAGCAAATGCTCAAATACTTACTTCCCTAAAGGAAGATAACCCTCTGAAATTACTACAGTTAGTCGAGCTGCTTAACTACGCGACCTATCAGGTTTGCCGGGGGCAGGTTAGGGACATTGAGCTTCAGAAGGGAAAGGTCGAGTCTACGCCTGATTTGGTAACTATCGTGCATCGAGAAAAGACGGCGGCTCTTTTTGAAGCAGCCTTTGCCGGAGCGGGGATTTTGGCGAGCTTGTCAAAAGAGAAGGTAGAGCAGCTTAGGACTTTGGGAACTAGCTTTGGATTAATTTTTCAGCTGGCTGATGACCTTGCAGATTCTAAGGCTGATGGAATAGAACCTGACCCTGGTAATCTCATTTTCCATATTGGACCCAAGGCCGGAGTGGCCAGACTGGCAAAGATGAAGCAGGAGTTCTTGTCTGAGGCTAAAACGCTAGACTCAGACGGGCTTCAGGAGTTCCTCTCAGAGGTTTTAGGGAAGTTTTAAGGCCTTTCTGATTGCTTAGACGTTTTGGAGCGGGTTCAGACGGTCCAAAAACTTTGAAATATTCTTGATTTGCTTCAGGCTCAAAAAATCTTTGAGCCCTTCGCTTGTCCTCGAGCGGTAGTAGGGGAGCTTTTGGGTTTATGAGTGCTGCCGCCCTCTCGAAGCCGCTCAGAACTAAAAGATTTTTAGAACCTGAGGTTCGGCAGAAGATTGTCGAGAGGGGTAATTTTTGGGTAGCTGGAAATTTACAACCTTCTTGAATCAAGACTTGTTCAGCTCTCTGAAGCTTTGAGTGGTCAAAACTGAGTCAAATACATAGGTATCTGTTTGAGGGATATAGTTAACCGTGCCTTGCTTCAAGTTTCGCAATATCGCCAAGATATCTTTGGGCGGAGCAGAGCGACTGATGTCTATTCTGATGATTTTTCCCTGGCCAAATTTGTCCGCAACTACAACTTGCCTAAAACTAAGCTCTTCAAACTTCATGTGAGTCTCCCCGTGGTCCAAAAGTTTTCACTTTCATCTTCAGAAAGAAGATAGGGAAAACTTTTGTGGCGGAGAAAAACCTGATTTCCACTACCCTTTAGTTATACTAGCGCTTATTTGGTCTTGAATAAAGAAGAGGTAGGGAGAGAGGATTCTTAGAACTGTATTAGAGAGAGGTATGGGGTTTGCTTGGTAGGAGTTGCGATTGACAGTGCTAAATGCTTTCAGTAGAAAAGTTGAATTCGATTATCTCGATTTTCCCTAGTCGTTCTTTAACTAAAACTTTCTCTTAGCGTATATAAAAAAGTCTTATTTACTAAGCTAACCCCTATTTGTGGCATTTTTCTAATTTTCATCTAGGAATTTCCACTATGTTT
>CALKYB010000001.1 GCA_938003565.1 uncultured bacterium | reverse complement strand
ACACCCTTTGGCGAGGGACGACGAAATGCTTACGAGTTGATTGATGCTCTTCGAGCTAAAACTCAAGGATTGGAAGAATTTGAGTCTATCGATTTTAAATTGGATACCGCTGGTCCCCCTGTTGGTAAGCCAATAACTTTTCGCGCTGTTAGTGCTGACAATAGTTTAAGGGACTCCCTGGCACAAAGAGTTGCCAAAGAGCTTTCAAATATCAATGGTGTTAAGGATATCACCCGGGATGATACTCCGGGCAAGAATCAAGTTCAAATTAGTATTGACTACGATAAGCTTGCTCGCTCTAGCCTTTCGGTGGCTGATGTGGCTCAGACGATTAGAACGGCTTATGATGGAGAAATAGTTACCAGTGTTCGATACGGAGAGGATGATGTTGATTATCGAGTGGTTTTCTCGGACGAAGCTCGGGCTGATAAAGAATTGCTCAGAGCGCTGCTCGTCGGTAATTCCAAGGGTAAGCTGATCCGACTTGAGAATTTTGCTTCATTTGTTGAAAAACCTGGACCTTCAAATTTTTATCATTTCAACGGTAAACGTGCGATTACGGTTGATGCCGAAATTGAAAAAGGAAAAGTTTCTGCCTTGGAAGCTGCGAACAAGGTGATTGAAGCTATAGATGTGGACAGAGAGTTTCCGGGGGCAAGGTTAGTTTTAGATGGAGAAGCACAAGAAACTCAGCTAGCCATGAAGTCTTGGGCAGTTTCTCTTGGCATTTCAGTGATAGGGATCTACTTTCTCTTGGTTCTATTGTTTAACTCCTTTTTTCAACCTCTACTAGTATTGGTAGCTGTTCCGTTTGGCATCTCTGGGGTAATTATAGCAATTGCCGTACATGGCCAAAGCATTAGTTTCTTCTCGGCCTTAGGGTTAATCGGACTTGTAGGTGTGGTGGTAAATGACTCTCTGGTATTAGTAAATCATCTTAACAAACTCTGTGAGGAGCACCCAGAGATGAGTATTTTCGATATTGTAGTTATGGGTAGTGCTGATCGTTTACGAGCAATTGTAATGACTTCTGTCACTACGATTGCTGGTCTTTTACCCCTAGCCTACGGGATTGGTGGGGTTGACCCTTTTGTTGCTTATATGGCTTTGGCTCTGGGTTGGGGCTTGTTTTTGGCGACTCCTCTAACCTTGTTTTTGGTTCCTAGCCTTTACCTTATTTTTTGTCGGCGTGGCTGATTTTGCCATTGCACTATAGATGTTAGTAGGATTTATTGTATTGTTTTTTAGTGATGCGTACTTCAGTAGTTTAACAAGTGGCGATCTTACGTCTTAAAATAAACCTATTGAAAACCTGGTTGTAGCTAGAAGTTATTCCTGCTTCTGTTTGGCCAAATTATTCAGTAGGGACATCAGCAAGAAATTTCCGATAAATAGCTGCTCGAGCAACCATCGTTTGGTCCATTCGAGTACAAACGCGTCTACTTTGGTGCCGGTGAACCGTTTCCAGTTTTCTTCATTAGAGTCGAAAATCAGCATCCCCGAGCTTAAGACGTCTTCAAAAAAGAACGGTCTTTGCTCTTGGGTGGAGAATCGAATTACTCCGTGAAGAACCCAAGGGACAATGTCTTCAGCTTCAGTATTCACTGTGTGAGCCTGTATAATAAGTCGGCCCGTCCAGTGTGGCAGCTCCGATTTTTCAACCTTAACAGCGAGATTGACATTAAATCGATCAGCGCGAGGAAGCCAGGCAGCTGTGGTGCCAGCGGATCCCAGTTCGCTGTAGTCACCAGCTGCCGTGTCTGCGATTAAAAAGTTAGCCGGTAAACTACTCAATTGGAAATCGATATTTGCGATTTCACCCGAGTTTTGACCTGTCATCGCTTGAAGATTTTCAGGTACTAAATTTTGAATTTTACCAACTACATTAACATATTTAGGGTCCGTCATAATTGCCTCTCTGGCTGTTTGTGTTAAACCTTGGATAAAAGGGTAAGATCGCTACCCGGGCTGAATCACCTTAGCGATTCAATTCGGGCCACAATTTGATCAACTACTCTGGGAAATTTCTGTCAGTTTGATTTGAGTTCTGTGGGGCTTACTAGAAAATCTAGTTTCTAGGGGAGTTCTAACAGGTAATAAAGAGCACAAAGTCCGCTGGAGGGTGATACCGTTCAGACCTGGGAAGATAATCTACAATATCCGACTATTTTAATCAAGCTCTCTTGTGTGTGTGGAAGGGAGCTGCAAACTGATTGAAAAAGGGAGCAAAATTAGGAATTCTTCTGATATTTATTCAATTTTAGTTTAAGCATCTGTTTACGCTGGTTTAATCTGGTGCTAGGGTTGCATCCACGCTTTGGTGAAACTTACAGATTTGTTTCGAGAGCCGTTTTACAGGGGCCAGCGGGCATGTTCGTTTGAGCAGCTTGGGATGGTCATAGATTGATAGAGGCCGTTTGGATTTGGAGGGTGAGTATTGCGCTCCGTTTCGGGTATATAACTACTGTCTTTATTTGTTTTGTGAGTTGGATTGTTCTACCCAACTTTGAGAGTTTCGGATTGTTCTGTTCTTGAGACTTTCTCCCGCGCGATATTAGTTATGTCACGCCGAGTTGTTCTGGGTTGCGAATTGGCATACTCGGAGCGGTAGAAAGGTGAGCTTTGTTTGATTCACTAGTAGTTGTGGACTGAGAATTGAAGTAGGAATTTTATAACTCTTTGATGGAACGGAAAGTCATTACTTTTTTTCATTTTTCCGCTTTTATTTTTTTTTGAGGGATTGAGTGTCGTTTGTTAGTCCAGAAAGTCGCTTATGGAGCGAGATAAAGGAAGTATCTTTGGATGAAGGATTGCTTCTTTATGACTTGGAGAAGCTGGGCAATAAGGCTCTTCGAATAACTGTCGAGTCTGATGGAGCTGATAAGAATGGTGTTTCTATAAAGGATTGCACCAAGCTGTGCCGTCGTTTGCAGGTATTGTTTGCTGCTTCGGGAAGTTCTTTTGGATTGATTGAGGAGCCTGAAATAGATGTTTCTTCGCCGGGTGTGAATAGAGGACTACGGCTTGCGAAACATTTTAGTGACTCTGTAAGTGATCGAGTGAAAGTGACTTTTGAAAGTGTTCTTGAAGGAAAAAGGACTGTAACAGGAATTTTAGAGAAATTTGATGGGAATCTGCTGTCCTTGGTTGATGAAGGAACTTCCGATTTGGTTGAAGTTGAGTTTTCATCAATTTCTAAAGCGAATATTGATTTTGCTTTTTAGATTAAGTCGATTCCTATGATTAAAGAAAGAGTTTATCGTTATTTAGTTTAGAAAGTTTAAGTTTGTCAGTGATATTTTTGGGCCGATTGGAAATCGAGCCGGTGAGGAAAGATGAGTATTAAGTTTGATTTAGAGCAAATTATTAGTCAGGTAGGTCGCGATAAAGGAATAGATAAAACTATTCTCATCGAGGCCCTTGAGTCTGCTGTCTTGAGTGCTGCCAAAAAGCATTTTGGACATAATCGAAATCTTGAAGCTAGCTTCAATGAAGAGATTGGTGAGATTGAGGTATTGGAATTTAAAACAGTCGTTGAGATTGTTGAAGATTCGGAGACTCAGATGACTATGGACGAGGCTCAGCGTGACTACGATGCCGATTGCGAGATGGGGGACGAGCTTGGTCGTAAGCTGGATGCTTCTTCATTGGGGCGTATTGCTGCGCAAACCGCTAAGCAGGTCATAGTGCAGCGACTTAGAGATGCTGAAAGAGATATAATTTATAGTGAATATCGTGATCGCAAAGGTGAGTTGGTCAATGGAATAGTCCAGCGTTTTGAGCGGGGTAACTTAGTGGTTAACCTTGGAAGAACCGATGCTGTGCTTCCTGAGCGAGAGCAAATTTCTCGTGAGAGATACCGCCAGAATGACCGAGTTCGAGCGATGATTTTAGATATCGACCCGGTAAGTCGTGGTCCCCAGGTGGTGCTAACCAGAAGTCATCCAGAGTTTATGAAAAAGCTCTTCGATATTGAAGTTCCAGAAATTTCTGAGGGAATTGTAGAAATTAAATCTGTGGCTAGAGAGCCGGGCGAAAG